>DAIDGW010000120.1 GCA_027452245.1 Acidobacteriaceae bacterium | reverse complement strand
TCGACGGGAACCTCTACGTCTCCTACTTTGAACTCCGTTGGGTCAAATGTGGCGTAGCCGTCTTTTTGTCCCATGTGGCCGGAGATGGTGACCCAGACGTCTTTACCTCCAATTTCGGTCAGAAATTTGCCATGAACGACGTCGCCGTCCATGGAGACTTGCTGGTCTTTGATGATGGGCTCTCCGCTGCCGAGATTGGTATCGGGCGAAAGGCTACTGAGTCCACCTGCGCTGCTCAGCATGTGGGCAATGGCAGCGCTGATTTCGCTCGAATTGACCTGCGAATTAGCTGTGGGGGTCGAAGCCGCCGCAGCCGGAGCGGGCTGAGATAGCGGCGCGCTGGCTGCGGGAGCAGGGATTGGCGCGGAATATACGCTGGTCGATGCGGACTGATCGGGTTGCTGTGGGAGAGCTGCGGCGGGCTCATTTGGCTGCGGCTGAACAGCAACGACTGCAGGCGGTTTTGGCACCGCGACTGGAGTAGGCCTCTTCAGAACAAGGATGATTGCAGTCAGAGAAGCGATTAATGTCGCGATGCTGATGATGCGATCCACCTTGAAGTTCATTTTGAAGTTCATAATGACTCCTGCCAGCAGCTGAACCAAAATCCGCTGAACCTGCGGTCATTTCTGCTGCATGACGAGTTCGCCGTTCTCGACTTGCACATTGCCTACGCCATCAGGGAGCTTGAGCTGGTCACGTTGCTCGGCAAGCTTCTTCTGCAGCTCCGGATTGACTATGGATACCGGGACGTTCAGGTCGCCGAACTTGAACTCTGTTGGGTCAAAGGTAGCGTAGCCGTCCTTTTCGCCAAGGTGACCCGAAATGGTGATCCAGACGTCTTTGCCGGCGATTTCGGTGAGGAATTGTCCGTGGACGATGTCGCCATCGAAGCTGACGCGCTGATCTTTGATCGTCGGCGTGATCGTTCCAATGTAGGTGTTCGAGGGCAAGGCGCCGGCCTGAGAAGCCCCGAGCGCCTGCGCGAGCACGGCGCTGGCTTCGTCGGAACTGATGTGCACTTCCGTTTTGGAACTTCCGTCGGAAGAATCAGAGGAACTGGCTGTCTGCTGCATAGCTTGAGCGAACTGGGTCATCTTCTGGTCGAATGACTGGGCGTGCTGGGCGATTATCGCTGGGGGCTGTGGCTGGGATACTGGAGCTGGTTTCTTGAGGACCAGCACAATGGCGATCAACGATGCAACCAGAGTTGCGATGCTGATGATGCGATCGACCTTCAGCTTTATCATGGCCCCTCAAAAGCCCGAAACGGGCTCTCCCCATGGTAGAGGCAAGGCGTGCCGGATTTTAGATGACCTTAGTCATAGCCCGGATTGTCTAGGGTTCAAGCTTGCTGGCGAGCAACTCGTTGACCAGCTTGGGATTAGCCTGCCCCTTGGAGGCTTTCATGACTTGGCCGACGAAAAATCCGATCAGCGAGGTCTTGCCAGCGCGATATTGCTCGAGTTGCTTGGGGCTGGCTGCGATGATTTCGTCGATGACCTTTTCGAGGGCAGATGTGTCGGTGGATTGCCGTGGGCGGCCTTCTTGCTGGTAGACCTCGCCAAAATCTTTGCCGCGCTGGAAGCAGAGATCGTAGAAGTCCTTGAGCATTTTGCCGGAGATCGCGCCCGATTCGACCAGGTCGGCGGACTCGGCGACTCCCTTTACCGAGATGGGCGAATGTTCGATGTCGACGCCCTTGGTCTTCAGGCGTCCCATGAGTTCGCTTTGCACAAGATTGGCGACACGCTTGGGATTGCGGGCAGCCCTGGCGGCGGACTCAAACTGGTCCGCCAAAGATTTGGAGACGGTAAGAACCTGGGCATCGTAGTCGGTGATCCCGTAATCCCTCACAATGCGGGCGCGGCGGGCCTCGGGAAGTTCGGGCAGCGAGCGGGCAATTTCTGATTTCCAAGTTTCATCGACGATCAGCGGCAGCAGGTCGGGTTCGGGGAAATAGCGATAGTCGTGGGCCTGTTCCTTGGAGCGCATGGCGTAGGTTTTGCCTTCATTGGCGTTATACAGGCGCGTTTCCTGCTTGATTTTGCCGCCGGACGTGAGGACTTCAATCTGCCGGCTGATTTCATACTCCAGGGCCTCGCGGATAAAACGAAATGAGTTGACGTTCTTGATTTCGGTCTTCGTGCCGAATTCCTTCTGGCCGGGAGGACGTACACTGACATTGGCGTCGCAGCGTAGCGACCCCTCTTCCATGTTGCAGTCGCTCACCCCGGTGTAGAGGATGATTTCTTTCAGCCGCGTGAGATATTCGTAAGCCTCATCGGGACTGGCGATGTCGGGTTCGCTGACAATTTCGATGAGGGGAACGCCGGTGCGGTTCAAGTCGATCGCGGTCTTTTCATCGGAGTCAGCAAAGCCCTCGTGCAGGCTCTTGCCGGCATCTTCTTCCAGGTGAATGCGAGTGATGCCGATTTTTTTGCGACCCTCGCCGGATGGAACTTCGATGAATCCAAATTCAGCCAGGGGTTTATCGTACTGCGAGATTTGATATCCCTTGGGCAGATCGGGGTAGAAGTAGTTTTTCCTGGCGAAGATCGAGGTTTGGTTGACACGGCAGTTCAGCGCCATGGCGGCGAGCACCGCAAATTCCACCGCCTTACGGTTGAGCACGGGAAGTGCTCCGGGCATGCCGAGGCAGACCGGGCAGACGTTCGTGTTGGGTGGAGCGCCGAATCGGGTCGAGCACGAACAGAAGATTTTCGACTCGGTCAGAATCTGGACGTGGACTTCGAGTCCGATGACGGGCTCGAATTTCGAACCGGCAGCAACCGAGGCATCGGCGGGCGTGACCATAGCTGGGATTATAGAAGCAGATTGGTGAGCGCGGCCGATTGCGATTGGCGCAGCCGGAAAAGCTGAACGGTCAGTTTCCAGCGAGCGGGATATCGAAGTAAAGCATCTCGGTGCCTTTGGCGTCGTCCACGCCACGGACGTAAACGTGGGCACCGGACGTGGGGTTCGAAATGTCGGACACATCGAAAAAGAGAAATCCCGACTGGGTGGAATGTGGTTCGACTGCTCTGGCGGCAAACTGTGCGGAACTGATCTCGTCCCTTTGTTTCTGGCTTAATGTTCCCTTTACTTTCTTGTGTGGGATGGGATAAGGGATATTGGAATTGGTATTCGCCTGAGGGTTGGAAAGACGCCGGTAAAGGTCATCGGTGCCGAGGGGCGTCAGCCTGGCGCGGTTGCCGGTGACAAGGGTGATCTCCATGTTCACCATGGAAATCGGCTGGTCGCCATCGTTGGTGATGATCAGGTACACCGGCAGGAGATCGTGGTTGAGAAAATCGATGGAGAAGATCTTCGCCTTGTCTTTGGTGTCGTATGGATCCGCGGCGATCGCAGTTTTCTGGTCTACATGATCGTCGTGGGCCGGGTATGTTCCAGCCGGACGGGCGGGAGGCTTGACGAATTCCTTGCTCCGGGCGCAGAGGGTTGCGGCAGAGGCAACAATGCAGAAAAACAGGACAGCCTTACTGGGAGAGTGGTGCCGCGGCGACATGACATTGATTATAGAGGCAAGCGGACTTCGAGCGGGAAGCGCTGGCGTTTAGAATGGGCCACAAGTTGATCTACTTCCTTTACAGCGCGCTGCTGGCCGTCTCGCTCGCGATGAGCACTCCTTACTGGCTATGGCAGATGCTGCGCCGCGGCAAGTACCGCAAAGGCTTTGGCGAACGCTTTGGCGAGATGCCAGCGCGGATGACAGCTGACGGGAAAGCGAATCAGCGGTCGATTTGGGTGCATGCGGTTTCTGTGGGAGAAGTGCTGGCGGTCAGCCAGTTAGTAAATGAACTTCGGATTCGATTTCCACAGCACAGGATCGTGGTCAGCACGACCACCGATACGGGTCAGGCTCTGGCCCGAAAGCGATTCGGAGAAGGATCGGTCTTCTACTTTCCGATGGATTTTGCATTCGCGATCAGGCCCTACTTGCGGCGCCTGCGGCCGGACCTGGTGGTCATAGCGGAGACGGAATTTTGGCCGAATTTTCTGCGGCTTGCGCATCAAAGCGGAGCGAGGGTCGCGGTGGTAAATGCCCGGATCTCCGATCGATCTCTGAAGAGTTATCGGCGCTTTCGCGGATTGCTTGGTAGAGTGCTGACCCTTGTAGATCTTTTTCTGGCGCAGACGCAAGAAGATGCTGAACGGCTAGGGTCCATCGGTGCTCCCGAGAATCGCGTTCACGTCAGCGGAAATCTGAAATTCGATGCACCGCTGCCCGCAACCCCGGCAATCGTAGAGAATCTGCGGACCGCGATACGTCGGGAGAATGCCGGTCCGGTATTCGTTTGTGGCAGTACGGTCGAAGGAGAGGAACCGTTGCTGCTGAAGACATTCGAGAGCGTGCTGGTGGCACATCCGCGGGCGGCGATGGTTCTTGCGCCGCGGCATCCGGAACGGATAGCCGAGGTGATACGGCTGATGCAGTCCATGAGCATCAAGTTCCGGCGGCGCTCGGAGTGGAATGGCGAAGCTCTGGCGGCAAGCGTGCTGTTGGTTGACACCATGGGGGAACTCTCGGCCCTGTATGCACTGGCAGACCTGGCATTCGTCGGTGGAAGCCTGGTGCCGCGAGGCGGCCACAATATTCTGGAACCGGCGCAGCATGGGATTGCGATCGTGGTCGGGAACCACACAGAAAATTTTCGCGACATTGTGGGTCTGTTTCAAAGCCAGGATGCGGTGCGGGTGGTCGGCCCATCGGAGCTGCCGCTGGTTTTCATGGAACTGGTGGAAAACGCAGCCGAACGAATCGCGCTGGGCAAGCGGGCGGCGGAGACGGTGTGTTCGCAGACAGGCGCGACTGAGCGTACGCTAGGGATGCTTGTAGGGCTCATGACGGACCGGCAATCCGCGGCCTCAGGCAGAACGGGGACACCGTGAATCCGCTCGCTGGGATCTATGCATCGGTCGTCGCAGCGAAAAACATGCTTTATGACCGACGCTGGCTACAGGGGCACCGGCTCGCCGGACCCGTGGTAAGCGTGGGAAATCTCTCGGTTGGGGGATCTGGGAAGACTCCATTCGTAATTCTGCTGGGAGAGATGCTGACTTCGAATGGCATTAAATTCGATGTGCTGTCGCGAGGGTATGGCCGGAGAACCCGTGGCGTAATGCTGGTCGAGGCCGGCGGAAATCCAGCGCAGTTTGGAGACGAGCCGCTCCTGATTGCCCGCAAGCTGAAGGTACCGGTTGTTGTGGGGGAAGACAGATACGCTGCGGGATGTTTTTCAGAGGAAAAGTTCGGCCCGCAGATGCATGTACTCGATGATGGTTTCCAGCACCGGGGCTTGGCGCGGGATTTTGACATTGTGCTGGTCACGCCCGACGATGTCTGCGGTCGAATGCTTCCCGAGGGAAGGATGCGTGAATCACTGCAGTCGCTGGCGCGAGCTGACGCAATTGTGCTGACCAATGGGGTATCGGCGGATGCCTTCCCGGTGCATGGCAAGATTCTTTGGCGAGTCCAGCGCGGGATTGAGGCGAGCGCAGTTCCAACTCGGGCGGTGGTTTTTTGCGGCATTGCCCGGCCGCAGAATTTCGTCGAGCAGTTGAAATCCGCAGGAGTTTGCCTGGTGGGCGAGACTTTCTACCGCGATCATCATGCCTGCACCGAGAGCGATGTGGATGAACTGCTTCGGTTGAAGCAGCAAAGCGGCGCGGATGGGTTTGTCACGACGGAAAAGGACGCCGTGAACCTGGGGAAGCTGATCGCTAGGCTGGGACCGGTGGCGGTTATCCCAGTAAGAATGGAACTGGAGGATGCGGCTGACGCTCTGGATACCATGCTGCGCACGATCAAGCAACGAAGGCAGGCGACCGTGAGAGAATTTAATCGGTCGCGTGCTCCAGGGAGATAGACGCATTTCGATCGAATGACGAAGCACCTCAAGGAAGTCGAGCGGCTCAGAAAAGTCATAGAAGGATTTCCGAAGGTCACGGTGACTGTCCTCGGCGACCTGGTGGCGGACGAGTTCGTCTTCGGAGAAATATCGCGGGTGTCGCGAGAAGCTCCAGTGCTGATCCTGAAGCATCGTGAGCGCGCTGTGGTTCCGGGAGGAGCGGCTAATGCGGCAAATAATCTGGCTGATCTGGGTGTGAATGTTTTACCGGTCGGGATTGTCGGAGATGATGAGCCCGGCCGGATGCTGCTCCGCTATTTCCGGCACAAGAAGATTCCGGTCAGCGGAGTGCTGAAGGATAAAGCTCACACGACCGTGACTAAGACGAGAATTTTGGCAGGAATGACACATACAGCGCGGCAGCAGGTGGTGCGCGTGGATCGCGAACCGACGGAGGCTCCGAATGTGCACCTGCGGAGGGAACTATATCTGGCGGCGCGCGAATATGCGCACGCCTCGGATGCGCTTCTGATCTCAGATTATGGCTATGGGGCGGCGACACCGGAGATCGTGAATACGCTGCGCGAAAAGGGCAAGATCGGAGATGTGCCGCTCGTTCTTGATTCACGGTACCGGCTCTTTCAGTATTCAGGGATTACGGCGGCAACTCCGAATGAACCTGAAGTCGAGGAAGCGTTGGGCGTGAAAATCGGCCAGAGCTGGGACGCGGTGCTGCGTGCGGGGGAAGAAATCATGGGGCGAATGAAACTGCGATCTCTGGTTATCACGCGCGGACGCGACGGCATGGTGGCGTTCAATCACCGGCATAAACCGATGGACATCCCGATCTACGGTTCCGACGAAGTGGCCGACGTTACCGGCGCAGGAGACACGGTGATTGCCGCTTTCACAGCTTCGTTGGCTGCGGGCGCAAGCACCGAGGAGGCGGCACATATCGCGAATTATGCCGGAGGGATTGTAGTGATGAAGCGTGGCACCGCGACCGTATTGCGTGAAGAATTATTGAGCGCGCTGGAAAAAGCACCGCCGACAACCAGACCGCATTGAATAGCAACGACAAAATTTTAAATCGTGAGAAGCTTCGCGCCCAGGTGGAACGCTGGCGCGGCGCGGGGGAACAGATCGTGCTCGCGAACGGCAATTTCGATCTGCTTCACGTGGGGCATGTACGCTACCTGCGGGGCGCAAAGGAGTTGGGAGGCAAGCTGATCGTGGCCATCAATTCCGACAGCTCCGTTCGGGCGTTGAAGGGCGAAGGACGGCCCACAATACCGGAGCAGGAGCGGGCGGAGATTGTAGCTGCGCTGGCTGACGTGGATGCAGTCGTGGTCTTTCCGGAACTAGACGTCCGGGCGCTGATTCACGAGATTCGTCCGGATATTCAAACCAAGGGAACCGACTACACCGCGGATTCCGTTCCCGAGAGAGATGCGGTTCGCGAGGTGGGAGGGCGAGTCGAGATTGTGGGTGATCCCAAAGATCATTCGACGACGGCGATCATCCGCTCGCGCTTGGAGCCGGGGCAGAGGTGAGGACGGCGCCTCTGCAAGATCAGTCGACAGCAGAAAGTTCACCTCGATTTAGACTTCATGGCAGGGCAATTCACAAGATGACCGCATCTCCTTCGGGGAGGAAGATCGAACGTCTGCTGATCGTACGGCTCGGCGCCATGGGAGATGTGATTCATACTCTTCCGGCGGTGCAGATCCTGCGGGAGGCATTTCCAGCGACCAGCATAGGATGGTTGATTGAAGAGCGCTGGGCGGAACTTCTTTGCGCGCCAGATACTTCACGCCGCGGACCGCGTTCGCCGCAACGGCCTGTTGCGGATTGGGTACATACGGTCAACCTCATTGATTGGAGAAAGTCTCTGTGGTCGCTGCGGACGATTGAGGAAATTGCCACGGTCTGGAACGATGTGCGGGCAATGCACTACGAAATCACTGTTGATCTGCAAGGGGCAATTCGGTCGGCAGTGCTGGCGCAGTGTTCGGGGGCGAGTGTCGTCTGGGGTTCGGCCGAGCCGCGGGAGTCGCCGGCATCGATTCTCTACACGCGAGAAGTAATCCCGTACGGGCGTCACGTGGTCGAGCAGAACGCCTCGCTGGCAGCCGAAGTTGCGGGGAAGTACAAGATCGTCATTCCCCGGCCGGAATTGCCCCGCAATCGGCAGACGGAGGAGCAGATCGAAGAACATCTCGCAAGTAGCCAGGTGCGATCATTGGTTATTCTGAATCCAGGAGCGGGATGGGGGGCAAAGCGCTGGCCGGCGAAGCGCTACGGAGAGGTTGCACGGGTTCTCGGCGAACTGGGCCTGCGCTCGATAGTTAATTGCGGACCGGGAGAAGCGGCTTTGGTGCGTGAGGTGGAAGCGGCAAGCCAAGGTGCGGCATTTGGCATGCAGTTATCGATTACCCAATTGATAGCGATCACGCGTCACGCCAGGCTTTTCATCGGGGGCGATACAGGTCCGATGCACATGGCGGCAGCGCTGCAGGTTCCGGTCGTAGCGATTTTTGGGCCGACAGATCCGGCTCGAAATGGGCCGTATGGAACGCGCAGCATCGTGCTGCGAAGTGCGGCGAGTCCAACAACGCATAGACGGCGGCCGGAGCCCGATCCGGGAATGCTTGAGATCTCGGCTGAAGAAGTGATCACGGCAGCGATGCGGCTGCTTTCCGAGGAGACGATTTGAGGAGACCGGGCTTGTGAGTAAATGGTCTCAGGTGGCGCGTCGCGTGCGGGTTCCCTTGGGATTCGCTTTCGCGATCCTTTATTTCTGGCTGGCGCATCCGACTTGGCGCTCGTTGGGAATTGGCATGCTGGCGGTGATATCGGGGCTTTGTCTGCGAGCGCTCGCTTCTGGACATGTGCGAAAGAATGAGACACTGGCGACGACCGGACCGTACGCCTACACGCGCAATCCGCTCTATCTTGGATCCATCCTGTTGGGAATTGGCTTCTCCTTGATGGGGCGCAACTGGTGGATCGGGTTGTTGCTGGTAGCGATGTTCTTCCTGATTTATCTACCGGTGATTCGCGCGGAAGAGGCATTTCTTATGCAGAGGTTTCCCGAATTCCAAGGTTATGCGCGGCAGGTCCCGCGACTCGTGCCGCGGCTCAGACCTCTTCCGAAAGCCGAGCACCCTGCCGGTTCTTTTTCGTTCGAGCTCTACGCAAGGCACCGGGAATATAACGCTCTGGTGGGTGCGACGGCCTTGGTTGCCTTGCTGATTATCAAGATGAAGGTCTGGCCAGGTTAGGTTTATGGCAATCGGAGTTCGCGATGTGCGCATCCAAGTAGATATGTCGTTTGTGCGGATGTTTTCTATTCCGCTAGTCGTAATTTGTTTAGCGGGGCTGAGCCAGCCGCAAACAGATTCCAGCGCAGGAAATTCCTCGGCCCGGATCGTGGAGCCCGCGCCAGCCTACAAATTTCCGAATGGGAAGAAGCTGGTGTACAGCGCAAATTGGCATTTTCTGATGGCTGGGACGGCCTCGATCCAGTGGCAACCGGACTCGAAAAATGAGAGGCTCACCGCCCATGCAAATTCGTCCGGAGCGATGAATCTGATCTTTCCGGTACGGGATTTGTTCGTGGCCAGCGTCGATCCGAAGAGCTTCTGCTCGATGCACGTCTTTAAGCATTCTGAAGAGGGCAAGCACAAGCTGGAACAGCAGGTTCAGATGGATGCGCCGCGGCAAAAAGCAGTGCTGAACCAAACGAACCTGAAGACCGGCGAGACAAAGCATGAGGAGAACGACGCCCCCGCATGTTCGACCGACATTATGAGCGGATTCTTTTATCTGGGCTCGCTGCCCCTGACTCCGGGGGTGACGGAAACTGTGCCGGTCGTCGACGGAGGCAAGACGAGCATAGTATCGGCGCAGGT
>DAIDGW010000119.1 GCA_027452245.1 Acidobacteriaceae bacterium | reverse complement strand
GCTGCCGCATCCTCCGGATCCTGCACGATTGCGATACCACCTTGCAGTTTGATGTCTCGCAAGCCGGCGCTGCCGTCGTCCAGATTTCCGCTTAAAACGACTCCGATCACTCTCGGTCCGTAACTGTGGGCGGCCGACCGGAACAGCACGTCAATCGATGGCCGATGCCGGTTCTCCTTCGGCCCGGCGCTCAGTTTCATCCAGCCTTTCCGAAGCTGTAAATGCTGGCCCGGACGCGCCAGATAGATCCGTCCCGGCGTCACCGCCATTCGATGCCCGGCATACATCGCAGGCACGTGACTCACGTTATTTAACAGATCTGGTAATACTCCCGGACTGTTCTCCGAGGTATGCAGCACAATGAAAAGGGCGACGGGAAGATCTTCCGGCAGCTCTGAAACGATCGTTCGCAGCGCTTCCAGTCCCCCCATGGAAGCCCCTATCACCACAATGTCGTGTACGGTCATTATCTTTCGATGCAGTTCCGCAACCCGGGAGGCGAACATACCAGAAACACCTGAGCCGCCTTGACTGGCACATGTTGGCGTTTGTATCCCAGGCGAAAAACATATGATTCCGATGGATTCCCCATTGCCGCAGCCGAAATGGCGCGAACTCTGCGAAAAAGCTCTTTTCGAAGCGGACGAAAACCGCATCATGCAGCGCGTTGCCGACGCTCAGAATGCGATCGACGCTGCCCGAAAGAAAGATTGTGGAGTCATGACTCCACGGCAAGAAGTGTCTCTGCGCAACGCAGAAAAGGCCCTGCAATGTCTACGCTCGATTTACGAACGGCGATCGAGAGAACGCAAGCCGCCGTCCGGGCCATTCGTCATCGATCGGGACGGCTCGCTGTCCGAGTAAGTCGCCTCCCCTTCCGCTTAAGCCAATTCCTGCTTGCTCACAGTCCTCAGGGCTTGTTTCCGATCCGGAACAACCTTCTGGCCCAGCAAACTTGAGCCTGTTCATTACATCTATCACGGCATGTCTTCAGCGCACAAACTTGACGGTTTCAATCGCCGCGGAATTGAATTTGTGCTTACAGAACTTGACACCGCACTCACTTTTGCACGCATCGCGCAGGAGAATCCCAACGATCCGGAAAAGCGGGAGCGAAATCGCTCCCATGCGCAAAAAGCTTATGAGACTTTGCAGGAAATGGTGGGACGATTCTCCTTCGCCCCGGAAGACGCGAAAAGGCTGGAGGTTAACATGAACCGCCTGAAAACGGATCTGGAACAACTCAAAATCAGCAGACCGCCCGCCCGAAGCCCAGTCCACTCTAAAACGCACAATTCCTAATAGCAACTATTAAGGCAACCTTTCGTGTGGTCGTATGGGCAACGTTCCTGCTTGTTGGCCGCATCCCTACATCGAGGTGGAGGGTTTCCGATGGTGAGTCTACAACTGATGCGTCTCATTGAGAGGCACTCAGATGAATTGGCGACGGGGTTGAGCAGGATACTGCAAGAAAGCGATCGAACCAGCGATTTCCGCAAGATCCCACCTGAAGAACTGCTCGAGGCGACGGCCAGCGTTTACCGGCATCTGGGCGAATGGATTTTGCGGAAGACAGAAGCAGATATAGCAAAGCACTTCGGAACGATCGGAGCGAAGCGCGCGATCGAGGGCATCGGCCTGCATCAGTTTGTATGGGCTGTCAGCGCCAGTCGAAATCATTTGTGGGAATTTCTGCGCTCCAATGCCTTCGCCGATAATATTGTAGCGCTGTATGGCGAAATGGAACTGCAGGAAAGGCTGAACCAGTTCTTTGATCGTGCTATGTACTTCGGGGTTCTGGGGTATATGGAAGCTGAAAGGCAGCATGGCCATTCTGGCGAACACCGTGCCAAGCTGGAGCATCAGCATCCCGCAAATCGGCCGCCTTCTCGCCCGACCCGCGCACCAGCGCGCATTTTTCAGAAACTCAAAAAGCGCGTCTAGTTCCGGACACGAATCCTGGCCGCCATCACCTTTGTATCTGGCCCCGCGATGGGCCCTGGCACATTCGATTGACGTTCACGATGTGCCTGCGGCCGCGCGCCCTGCTTTCTGCAGCAACGGGAGAAGTTTGCTCAATTGCGCGAGCAACACCTTGCCCCCCTTGTCCAGGCCGAGTTCTGCCTTCTCCCATACTGCCAATACCCCAAGCTGCTGTAATTGCGCTACGTCCATCGTAGATAGCGAACCGAACACCACTGTTGCCAGGTCCGCCGTCCTTGCTTCCCGCTTCAACGTGTTCACCATCTCGGCTGCATTTGCGTTTGTGGGAAGATCCAGCAGAATTAAGTCCGGAAGCTGCTTCCGCGCCGTTTCCACGGCTGCTTGAGAATCCGCGAGGGTAATCGCATCATACCCGGCGTGAACGAGCGCTCGGCCGATTGCTAAGCGCAGAAACTTGCTCTCTTCCACCAGCAGAATCTTCATCATCCCTGCAGTCTGCCTCACAACACGACTGTGCTCATGAAGGCATATATTCTAAAAAGACTTATCGGCAGAAAATCGGAATAGATGAGACCAACGCGGAGCTCACCAACATACCTAAGTATGCAGGCTTATGCGCTCGCGGCGTGCTTCATTCGCACGATCAATGCATTCACAGCCGGCCTGAAGGCCGCGCGCATCTTCGCCGCGTGTCCCCGGGATAGGCTTTTCGAATTCAGCATCGAGGCTGTGCCATGGGCAAGCGCCCAGACGGCAAAAACCAGAGATTCATGGCCTTCCGGCTCGCCTCCCAGCCACTCAGCGGCTCGCTGCAGAACGAACTCCAGATTCGGACGAACTTCGCTCACCCCGGTAACTACGCCATTCATCCCTAGTTCGTATTCCCTGGGATGGCTGAGAGCAAAATCCAAAAAGGCGTCCGCGATCTCCTGCAGAGAAGTGCAGGGCTCGATGACCGCGTGGACCTCTCCCTGAATCCGATGCACCAGCGCGCGCAGAATCTCTTTCCGGTTCTTGAAACGCCGGTAAACCGCGGGCGTATTCGATCCGGCGGCCAAGGCAACCGCCCGCAGGGTCAATGCTTCTTCCCCGCCTCGCCTCCATAACTCATGAGCAGCATCAAGGATCTGCTTCTCCAGGTCTGGATTAAGTGGCCGCGGCATGGTTTCTCGAAGCCGTAATATTACTCAGGAATCGTTTTAATTCTAGCTTTTATACGTTGACACCGTCAACATTACATAGTATAAATATTCAATCGGCCCTCCCCCTTTGTTTCCGGTTCCATTTAAGGAGTCTGTTGGATGTTTAGCTGGGATGATCCCGGCGATCGCGTAGCGATCGCCCAATTGAATTCGGAATTGCGCAATGCACACCTTGAACTGCTCAGCGCCCATTGCGCCACGCATCAGCTCCGGCTGCGCTATTCCATGGATGATCTGGCCCGCTTTGGTCAACGGGACGTACTCAGGAAATCTGTTCAGGCCGCCAGCGCACTCAGTGAATACTATGCCTCCCTGGAAAAGACGATCGTCAACCAGGAGCCTTCTGCGCCTCTGGCCGCATCTGGACAACTCAGTCCGGAATTACTTGCTGAAGCGGCGCACTGTGTCGCCGCCTATCTCAGGGAAGAACGCGAACGCTATTATCCTTCTTCGGAACCTCTCAGCGAGCATCACAAGACGCGGCTGCGGCCCTATTTCACGTCCGAACTGTTGGACAGAATTCGCGTCGTGGAGCTGATGGGCGTGCGTGTCGCCCCGCCATCCTTCTATGAGCGGGCACGTGCCCTGGGCATCACGAATCTTCCGCAATTGGCCCACATGGATTCGTTGACTTTTCTTGATGTCATCGTCTTCAACGAAACCCTGCAAATGCGCGCGCTTTTTCATGGTTTAGTGCATGCGGTCCAGTTTGCAATTCTGGGGGTTGAGCGCTATACAGAACTTTTCGTACGCGCATTTGCCCACACAAGTCTGCACGTTACTGTTCCGCTCGAGGCCCACGCTTTCAACCTCGAATCCCGTTTCGCCCGGCGGCCTCCGGAGACGTTCTGGGTGGCCGACGAAGTCTTGTCCTGGTACGAAGGCGGCCGATATGAACGCTAAGTGCGCTTAGACATTCACGAGTTGCAGTACTCCCCCAGAGCAACGCAGGGCGGCTTCGGCCGCCCTGTTTGTTCAACCCGTTTTTCGGGCAAACAAAAAGCCCACATCTCAGGAGAAGAGACATGGGCCCAAATCCTATGCCAAAACTCTCTAGGTTCCTTCACTCCAGCCCGCCAGGTACTCTTCCTGCTCGGGCGTAAGGCGGTCGATCTTGATTCCCATCGATTCCAGCTTCAGTTTGGCAACCCGCTTGTCGAGTTCGTCGGGAACCTTATAGACCTTCTTTTCCAGCTTCGCGTGATTGCGAACCATGTACTCGACCGATAACGCCTGATCGGCAAAGCTCATATCCATCACAGCCGCCGGATGTCCTTCTGCCGACGCCAGATTGATCAGTCGGCCTTCGCCGAGCAGATTGATCTTGCGCCCATCTTTCAGCGAGTATTCATCCACGAAGTTGCGCGTGACGCGTTTCGAAGATGACATATTCTCCAGCGCCGGAATGTCGATCTCGACATTAAAGTGGCCGGAGTTCGAGATGATCGCGCCATCCTTCATCAACGCGAAATGATCCTTGTTCAGGACGCTCTTGTTGCCTGTGACCGTGCAGAACACATCGCCGATCTTGGCAGCTTCATTCATCGACATCACGCGGAATCCATCCATCACAGCTTCCAGCGCCTTCGTTGGATCGACTTCCGTGACGATTACTTCCGCGCCGGCGCCACGAGCGCGGCTGGCGAGCCCGCGGCCGCACCATCCATAGCCCGCCACCACGAACTTCGAACCGGCCAGCAAATAGTTTGTCGCCCGGATAATGCCGTCGATCGTTGATTGCCCAGTGCCATAGCGGTTGTCGAAAAGATGCTTTGTGTCGGCATCGTTCACCGCGATAATCGGGAAGCGCAACACGCCTTCCTTGGCCATGGCGCGCAGGCGAATCACTCCGGTCGTTGTCTCTTCCGTCCCGCCGATCACTCCCGGCAGCGCGTCTGTGCGCTTCGTATGCAGAATCGTTACCAGGTCCGCGCCATCATCCATCGTGACGTGCGGCTTGTGGTCGATCGCCGCCTGGATGTGGCTGTAGTACGTGTCGTTATCTTCGCCTTTGATGGCAAACACAGGAATGTTGTGATCGCGAACCAGGCTGGCGGCGACGTCATCTTGCGTCGAGAGCGGGTTGGACGCGCAGAGCACAACTTCCGCTCCGCCATCCCGCAGGCAAATTGCAAGATTTGCCGTTTCCGCCGTGACATGCAGGCAGGCAGAAACCCGTGTGCCCTTCAGCGGCTGGTTCTTGATGAACTCCTTGCGGATGATCTGCAGCACCTTCATGGACTGGTTCGCCCACTCGATGCGCTTCTTGCCTAAATCGGCCAGTTCAATGCTTTTGATATCCCCGGTAATCTGTGCAGCGGTTGACATGCTCTCCTCAGTGGCGCGCAATTGGCGCTTGGTTTTCTTTTAATTCTTGGGAATCGCCCTGAATCCGTTCCCAGAAGAATACATGAAGTCTGCCGGAAGATGAGATGACTGACTACTTACCCCTTCATCCGACTCTTGGACATAGACGGGGCGGAACTTTCGTGGGTTGCAGCTTATTATCAATAAGTTACAGCCCAGTGATGGAGCCCGTACCACATTTTCAGTTGCGGTCCGGCTCCTTAAACTCGCGCCCTCGCCCGGTCAGTTTACTTACTTTCGCGCGAACTGACTTACGGGTTCGCGAAGGCCGGCATCGCTGGCCAGTTTGGCCGCTTTGTCAGTCGCCTCCCAGCTGAAATCCGAATCTGTCCGCCCGAAGTGTCCATAGGCCGCAGTCTTTCTGTAGATCGGCCGCCGAAGCTTCAGCGAGTCGATGATGCCGCGCGGCGTCAACTTGAAATGCGCGCGCACCAGATCGGGAATGATTGCCGTATCCACTTTCTCCGTCCCAAACGTTTCCACCAGAATACTGACCGGTTCGGCGACGCCGATGGCGTAGGCCAACTGTAATTCGCAGCGATCCGCCAACCCAGCGGCAACAATATTCTTTGCAATGTGGCGCGCCATGTACGCGGCTGAGCGGTCCACCTTCGTCGGATCCTTCCCGCTGAAAGCACCGCCGCCGTGGCGTCCCATGCCTCCATAGGTATCCACAATGATCTTGCGGCCGGTCAGTCCGGTATCTCCCATGGGACCGCCAATCACGAACCGCCCCGTGGGATTGATGTGATATTTCGTGTCTTCATCCAGCAGATTCGCCGGAATCACGGCCTGGATCACGTTCTTCAGAATCCCCGAGCGTAGTTCGTCATTGCTCACCGTCTCTGCATGCTGCGTCGAGATCACGACCGCATCCACCCGCACGACCTTGCCCTTTCCGTCGTATTCCACTGTCACTTGCGATTTGCCGTCGGGCCGGAGGTAAGGCAGGGTTCCATTCTTGCGGACTTCAGAGAGGCGCATCGTCAGTTTGTGCGCCAGAGAGATCGGGGTCGGCATCAGGTCCGAATTCTCGTTGACCGCGTAGCCGAACATCATGCCCTGATCGCCGGCGCCACCTGTATCCACGCCCATAGCGATATCGCCCGACTGCTTGTTAATGCTGGAGATTACGGCGCAGGTATTGCAGTCGAACCCGTGCAGCGCGTTGTCATATCCGATGGACTGCACGGTCCCGCGGACAACCTGCTGGAAATCCACGTACGCCTTGGTCGTGATTTCACCCGCAATCATCACCAGACCCGTCGCGGTGAGAGTCTCGCATGCGACGCGGCTCATAGGATCATCCGTCAGGCAGGCATCAAGAATGGCATCAGAAATCTGGTCGGCGATCTTATCAGGATGGCCTTCCGTCACAGATTCAGAAGTAAAAAGGAACCTATTCTTTGGCAATTTATGTTTTCTCCTTCAGAGAACTCCGGGCACCGGTCTGCGAGGTGATTTCGGCAAACCCTGGGGAATCATCGTGCCGACTGCATGACCTGGGAGCGGCGCAATCTTCCGCAATATATCCTCGAAAAAGGCTATCAGAGCACCACCGCCCGTGCAACGGTTTTGCCTCAAAACAAGCACACCATGGCCCCAGCAGCGAAAATCCGGAATTGGACGGGAGTAGAACGGTGTTGAATGGGAAGGGCCCTTTAGGCGCGTTCAGCCAGCCAATACCGGGAAACAAGCGCGATTGGAACGCCCACGCAGAAGATATGAATGACCACGCCGATCGTCATGCCTTTCAGCGAGAACGGATACTTCACCGCTGCCGACAACCTCACAACCACCCGGTTCATGAAGAAATAGACCGCGACCCCATACGCAATCCCGCAAAGCACGGGGTGGGTCACCAGAATTCTCAGCCTGCGGCTTGCTATTACAAACGTCGTCGCGGCTCCATAGGCGATCACAAAATGTAACAAGAGGCCGAGAAGTGCAGTGGCGACCCCACCCTGGAAGGAGCGCATTCCCAGCACGCCGGCGGCAATTCCTTGCAGAAGCCGCATGGGCTTGAGTCCGAATGCGCCATAGACGATCAGGGCAGCAGATATATCTAATGTGCCAGAAATCAGTCCAGCCCAAAGAATTGCTCGTCGCGGGTTGGATCGATGAAACAAGATAGACCGGGGAAACTGCTCAACGCCCAATATGATTCCCAGAGCTACTGTGCATTGCCGCGCAACCCAGTGCTGTCGAAGACGTACGACTTAACCTCGCCCTCGGCTCCCTGGGCCGGGAATTCTTTCCCGTTCATTTCGAAGCTCACGCCTGCGGCATTCCCCGCTTTGACGATAACTTCGTGGGAAGCACGGACCACTGTCTGCGCAGGTGCGATCAATGTTTCCTGGCTCACTAGCTGACCGTCAGCCGTAACCGAAATCCATGAGGTTTCCGAGGCTCGAATGTGAACGACGAACTGGTTGAGAGCATTAGCCACAGCAGGTTTGGCAGCTGCCGCAACTGCCAACACTTTGTGCTCGGGAGCATTGGGCTCCGGAACGCGTTCCACGCTTTCCTGAATCCCGGAACTAAGTTTTGCAGTCGTGCTGGGAGAATTCGCTATCGCTTTGCTCGACACAGCCGGAATCAATGCCGGCTTGCCGCTGGGCTCAGTCACCGCGACATTCGTAACCGGCGCCGGAGCAGAAGCCGCTACCCCGGACGACTCGCCCTCGGCTCTCGCGCTGCGGGAGTGCCTTACCCGCAGCACGAACACCAGCAGGATTGCAACGGCAACCATCGCGGCGATCTTCCATGGCATAGACTGCCCGCTCTTGCGCGCTCTGACGTTTCCTCCTCGTTGGCGAAAAATGATCTCCGCCAAAGGCTCTTCCGGCTCTGAGGTGTCAGCTGCCGCTTTTGCTCCCAGCTTCATCCGGCGAAACTCGACCGGCACCGCGTTCGCGGGAACATCCCCCTGCGATTGCTTGCGGTAAAATTCAGCCGCCTTATCGGTCTTTCCCGAACTCTGCGCCGCTTCCCAGGCTGCGTTTCGCGCATCCACTTGCTTTTCGCGCATTAACGACAGATATTCATTCACCGCTTCTTCATCGTTTAATCCCAGATGCTTGGCGTACGAACGAATAAAGCCTTTATTAAAAATGCCGCCTGGCAATTGATCGAAATTCTCTTCCTCGATTGCTTTGAGCATGCGCGAACAGATCTTGGTTACATTCGACACGTCATCCAGCGTGAAGCCACGCCGTTCGCGCTCTGCGCGGAATTTATCGCCGAACAATCCCATCGAGGTTTAAGTCGCGGATAGTTTCCTGCCAGAAGTCAAGCAGCTTAATGATAGGACAAGGTATGCAGCTGCGCTACTCATGAACTCAGACGAAAGTCCAGCGTACTTGTGGGATGCAATCAGCTACTGGCTGGTTTTCTCCAGAGCCATGGTGAACTGCGCCTTGCACGTGTCCGAGGTATCGTCGAAAACCTCTCCACTCAGCTCGCCCTTGGTCGCATGGAAGTACAGCCCGTGGTTCAGCTTGTCGGGAAGCCCCGTAAATCGCGCCTTCCCATCCACATTAGTTCCTACCTGCAAATCCATCTTATGGAAGTTTCCGAATCCGTATTTAATATGCACACTAACCTTGGCATCGTAGATCGGTTTCTTGCTCGCGCCATCCGTCACCGTGAAATCGGCAGTGCATGGGCCAATCCCGCCATCGATCACCGGAATGGCGTTCGCTTCCGCCGCCGCGGAATTATTGCTCTGCGGCACAGCCATGCCGGCAAGCGTGCAACATAGAGTGGTCAGAAGAAGGGCTTTGCACAAGTGGCAGCTCATGCTGACAAGATTAGCGCAGAAACTCGGATGCTGGCCAGAAGCCTAGCCACCAGCCTTGAACTCAATCGTCATGGAAGTCTGCACTGAAACCGGTGTTCCATTCAGGATGTATGGCTTAAACTGCCATTGCCTCACGGCTTCAATCGCGGAAACTGCAAAAGCAAACGAGCCTTGAAGAAATTTTGCGTCCTGCACACTGCCGTCCCTGCCAATCAGCACCTGTAGGACGACCTTCCCCGACTGCCCCTTCGCGGACGCAGGAACTACTGGCGCAGTCTGCCGCACCAGCATCGTTCGCTCAGCTGTCTCCGAAAGGCTGACGGGCTCAATCGATGGCAATGCCGGATCCAATGATTTCGGTGCCACGGGATCGGGCACGTTTGGCGCCAACTGCGACTTCAAGCTCGACGGGATCGTTGCCTGGCTCACTACCATTGCAGGATGCATTGGACTCGGTTTCTGGGTTGAGTGCGTCACGACGTTCGCTTGCGCAGGAACCTGCTCCTGCGGGCTCGTCGCAGGAGCTGTGACCGGCACAACTGGGTTCGGAGCAGGGCTCGTTGCTGCCGTCGCGGTAGAACTCTGTGCCCCGGCGCTTGCAGAAGCCTGCGCGGCAGGAGTTTGCTGCGCTGGAACTGCGGTTGCATCGGGTGCTGGTACGGCGCTTCCGGGCTGTGCATCTGCTGTCGGTCCGTTGGCTGAATCCGCGGAAGTCTGATCTGTGGAGCTATTACCGGACGGCTTCTTCGCAGTCGGATCAACGACCGGTAGAACCTGAATCTTCGAGGGATCCGTGGTGGCATCGGGGATGTTCTCCGGTGTGGGCATTTTGTAGTCGTCGTACGCCCGTCCGAATGTTTCATGTGTCTCGGGAGCCTGCACCGGATTCGGCGTTTGCGGGTTCAGCCAACTGAGCGCTCCCAAGGCAACGATGCGGGCGTTCTGCTTCCAGCGCGATGGAGGTACCTTGACATACGCCAATGCGCATACTCCCGCCAGCACCACCCCTAGAAGAACTTTCCGTACAGGCCAGAACAACTTCGGCTGGCGCCGCCCCTGCTTGCCTTCACCCTTGATATACGAATGCAGAGCCTCTTCCGTTTTCGCTTCGCTGTCACTCGCCGCCTGTGACGGAGGCACTACGGATACCGGTTGCGTTTTTGGCAGCACATCTGCGGCTGCAGTCCTTGAGACCGAAGGCTCGTAGCTGAGCAGTTCCGGCTTCTCCGCAGCAATCGGTGCCGGAGCGGGTGCTCCCGCCGAGGCAGCCTGGCCGATTCCCCGGGCGTTCAAATACCACGACAACCCTCGCGGTTCGCTGGGTGGCCGTGGCTCGGGAGGGTGAGGCTTCTCCTGCACCGAACCCGCCATGGGCTCGAGTTCATTCAGCAAACTCACTTCCGGAACCGTCGGCGCACTGAAGTCCTTCTTGGCGTCGGCTTCCGTCTCAAACTGCGCTCCCGGAGCCGTTGTGCCTTGGAGCATCTGTCCCGTTCGCAGCGCGCCCTCGTCGGCATCGGAATTTCTCAGGATCGCCTTGAAAGCATCGGCGGCACTGGTTGGCGATTTTGTTGAACCACCCGCTCCCGCATCTCTCGACCGCAATAGATCGCGTGCAGTAGATAACGTATCGCGAACCTGATTCGCGCTTAGCGGTTTGCGCAGCAGCGAATTCGCGCCCGCCTGCATGGACTGCTGGGCTCCGTTATCGCTGCTCACAATGGCCAGTGTTAATGGCCGCTCGCCGGCCCGCCGCTCTCGCGCAGCTTTCAGCAGGAACTCGGCATCCGGTTGCCTGTCCCAATCCACGATCAGCAAGTGGATCACATCATTGGCAATCTTTTGTCCCGCCAGCGCAGCCTCGGGACACGGCTCCACGCTAATGCCGAGATCCGTCATTGCGCGACAAACCGGTAGCGTTATTTCCTCGCTGGAGGAAAACAGGAGACAGTGCAGCGCCATTGCCTATTCAGCCTAGGTTCAACGGTAATGGGGAGCAAGATTACCAACGTGGCTCGATAACCTATCCGTCTTCCACCCGGGAGTACATGTACTACTGAGGCCCCAGCCGCGCTAGAATGCTCTGTCGTATTCCGGCCCAGGTACATGCAAACTGCAGACGTTGTAATCATCGGCGGCGGCATTGTCGGATCGAGCATCGCCTGCCATCTAACCGCTTCCGGATGTCGCAATGTCCTCGTTCTCGAACGTGAATCGGCCCAGGGCAAAGGTTCCACGGGGAAGAGCATGGGCGGCGTGCGCGCGCAATTCTCTACGCCCGTGAACATCCAGATGTCGCTGTATTCCATTCCCTTCTACGCCAGTTTCGACGAGAAGTTGGGATACCCGTGCGACTATCGCCCGCAGGGATACCTGTTTTGCGCCACCACGGAAAAACACATGGCCTATCTGCGCGCCAATTATGAAAAGCAGGTAGCCATGGGATTAAAGAATGTCTCCCTGTTGTCAGGCAATGAAATTCGGTCCATGTTCCCGCAACTGCAAGGCGACGATATCGTGGGCGGAAGCTTCTGCTCCTCCGACGGTTTCGTCGACCCCTACAGCGCGATGAACGGATTTATGTCCTGGGCCATGGATCGTGGCGCAACACTCTGGAAAAACGCCGTGGTTACCGGTTTGAAAGTCGATGACCGTGGAATCGCCGCTGTCGAAACTGCTCGCGGTCCGGTTTCGACCCGGCGCGTGGTCAATTGCGCCGGAGCCTGGGCCCGCCAGGTCGCTCAATTCGCTGGCGTCGATCTGCCTCTCGAACCGCTGCGCCGCATGCTCGTCCCCAGCGAACCCTTCGACCAATTTCCGCATACGGCCCCCATGATCATCGACATGTCCAACGGCTTTCACTTCCGCCCGGAGAATCGCGGATTCCTGCTGGCATGGAATGATCCGGAGGAAACTCCGGGATTCAAAACCGATTTCGATCCCGGCTTCATCGAAAAAATTTTGACGCGGGCCGCCGATCGCGTTCCCTGTTTCGCCGATCTGCCGGTGAATCCGAAGCGCGCCTGGGCTGGACTCTATGAAATGACGCCCGACCACCATCCCATCCTGGGTGAAGTACCCGCCGTCCCCGGATTCTTTCTCGCCAACGGCTTCAGCGGCCACGGCGTCATGCACGCCCCCGCCACCGGAAAGATCTTGAGCGATTTGATTCTGCACGGCAGCACTGATTTGATCGATGCTTCTCTGCTGAATTTTGCCCGCTTCGCGGAAGACCGCATGATTCACGAAACCGCTGTGCTCTGACACCAAGGACACACTGCGATGGCACTGAACGAACAGAACTACTGGTTGACCACCACCTCATTTCCTCAAACGGACGTATCTCGACCACTCCCAACTCGCGCCGATGTCGCCGTCATCGGCGCGGGTTTCACGGGATTGTCCGCCGCTCGCACTCTGGCGAAACGCGGAGCGAATGTGGTCGTGCTCGAATCCGAATCCATCGGCTGGGGCGCCAGTTCCCGCAACGGCGGCATGATCCTGAGCGGGATGAAGCTTGGAGTCAACAAGCTGATCTCCATGTATGGGCGCGAACGCACCCGGCGCATGTATGCCGCCTCGCTGGCCTCCATCGATTGCGTCGAGCAGATTGTGCGCGAAGAAAATATCGATTGCGATTTCGCCCGCTGCGGACATCTGGAAGTCGCCTGCAAGCAGAAGCACTTTGATGACTATGCCCGCCAGGCCGAGGTTATCCAGCGCGAGTTCAACCACAAATTGCGGGTCGTGCAGAAGAACGAACTGCCCGCTGAGATCGGGTCGCAAATCTATTTCGGAGGCATGGTCGACGAGATTAGCGCCGGAGCCAATCCGGCGAAATACGTTTCCGGCCTGGGCCGGGCCGCGATCAAAGCCGGTGCATGCATCTTCGAAAGGACGCGCGTGCAATCGATCGAACGCCGCTCCAGTGACGGCGAACCCGGCTGGACGATTGCCACCCCTCGCGGCCAACTATGGGCTCACGATGTCTTCGTTGCCACCAGCGGCTACACCAGCGCCGCGACTCCCGCGCTGCAGAAGAAGATCATTCCCATCGGATCGTTCATTATCACCACCGAGGTCTTGCCCGAAGCATTAGCGCGCGAACTCAGTCCGCGCAATCGCATGATCTACGATTCGAAAAATTACCTCTACTACTACCGCCTCACTCCGGACCGCCGCATGCTCTTCGGAGGCCGCGCCGCCTTTTTCCCGGAGAATGATCGCACCGTCCGCGAAAGCGCAGAAATCCTGCGCCGCGGCTTGATCGATGTCTACCCGCAACTGCGGAACACAAAGACCGAATATGCCTGGGGAGGTACGCTCGACTTTGCCTTCGACATCATGCCGCATGCCGGTCAGATCGACGGCATGTATTATGCCCTCGGATACGCCGGCCACGGCGTCGCCATGGCAACCTATCAGGGGCAGAAGATAGCGGAACTCATGGCCGGAGACAAGCCCGAAAATCCATTCGTGGGTATTCCATTCCCCGGCGCGCCGCTCGGCCTCTATAACGGCAATCCATGGTTCCTGCCGCTCGCGGGAGCCTGGTACAAGTTCCTTGACTGGGTATCGTGATGACCTGCTGACAACGTCAGGAGCGAGGACCTTTCACGAAAACGGATTTCGAATCGTCAGTTTACCTTCGATTTTCTGATCCGCTTGCAGATCCTCAGACAGAAGACTTTCGCACCCTGCCTCCAGTGCCGCCGCGATCACCAGAGCATCATAGATCTCATAACGATACTTTTGCGCGATGTTAAGGGCCGTTTTATGGGTGTCAACCGTGATCGCCACCGGATCTGGGCATAGTACCGTGACAGCTTCGAGCGCCTCTTTAACCTCTGCCCAGGGCATCTTCAGCTTCCGCCGCGCCACCGAGACAAATTCGTTCAACACCTGCACGCTCACCGTTCCGCCGCTTGCCAGCAACAGTTCCGAAGGGGCGCTGCGCGCATCGTCTTGCGCCAGCGCGTAAATCAGAACGTTGGTGTCGAAAAAGACTTTAGCGGGCATTCACATTTTCCCGGTCAAAGACAAATCCCTTTGGCAGAGGGCGCCGCAGCTTCCGCAGGCGTTCGAGCGCCCTTGCCCGGCTGCGGTCCCGGCTCACTTCAAATGTCGTCCCGCCCGCGATTCGGATTTCGATTTCGTCTCCTGCTTTCAGTCGAAGCGCCTGCACCACATCCGCGGGCAAACGTACCGCCAGGCTGTTCCCCCATTTTGAGACTTGCATAACCCCTCCATGGATATACGTTCACAATTGTATATCTTTTACAGGAGCGCCGGAGAGAATTTGCTTCGATAGCCAATACACCACTGGACCCAACAGCATCGCAATCGCGCCGCCAAATATTCACCTTTCGGACGGAAATTGTTCTGGGCGTAAGTACCACCGGAAACGTATTCCTGAGAATCAAAATGTCAGCCCACTCCGTTGAGCGACTAATGTGCTTGCACACCGGCTGGAATCACCAGCATCTGTAGGCCTTTCGGAGTTACCAGTTTCCCGGCTTCTGGAGGCTCTCGTTGATCGGTGAGCAAAGTGAGCTCCTGCACACCCGACGTATGCACTGCGTCCAGTACTTTTACGACAGTTGCATAGGGAGTACGGGCATCTGCCTTGATGTAGAGTTTTTTGTCAGCCCGTGTAGCCACCTCACTTTTGACCTTGTCTGCCAGATCAGCAGGACTGATCAGGTCTGTTCCCAGATATACCCGACCGTCGTGTGTTACTGCGACCACCAACGCGTCTCCCTTGTCAGCACTTGGCACAGCTACTGCATTGCTCGTTGCCGGCAATTGCACGCTGATGCCTCTTTGCATAGGGATTGTCGGATTCTGAGCAACGACAGCAGTCGTAGCCGAGGACAGCACAATCAGACACACTTCTAGTAAGCACTTCATACGTTCTGCTCCTCTCGACCTATTTAGGTGGAATTGTTAGGGTTTTGCTCCGCCGAGTGACGCGGTTGCCAGGGTTCCGCCAAGCCCCATCGTCTCGACCGCTGACGATGGCACAATCACCATGGAACCCCGTTCCTTGATGGCTTCGTACAGCATGTTCATGGCACGAAGATGCAGGGCTGTTGGATTTTCAGTGTATGCGGTTGCTGCTTGGACAAACTTCTCGGATATTTCCGTTTCGGCCTGCCCGAGAATAATTCGTGCTTGTCTCTCGCGCTCGGCCTGCGCCTGGCGCGACATGGCATCCTCCAATCCTTGAGGAATTCGGACGTCCCGGACCTCAACCGACTGCACGGTAATTCCCCACGGATTGGTTTTCTCATCGAGAATGCGTTGCAGTTCGCGTCCCAGTGTTTCGCGCTCGGTGATCATCTGTGCCAGTTCGTGACGTCCAATCGATTCTCGCAGCGCTGTCTGCGCACTCATGTTGATGGCGTCAAGGAAATTCTCTACTTCTAGGATTGCCTTCTCCGCGTTCCATACCAGCCAAAAGACAATGGCATCGACGTTGACGGGAACGGTATCGCGAGTCAGTGTGGATTCAGCAGTAACGCTGGCCACGCGCACGCGCTGGTCCACAAATGGACTGAGCGTTTCGATCACAGGAACGATGTGGAACAATCCGGGTCCCCGCAAGCCGACATATTTCCCCAGGCGCAAAAGAGCAACCTTTTCCCATTGCCGGACCACTTTGATCGCGAAAAGAAGATAAGCTCCCAATAAGCCCCCGATGATTATCGGAGCAGGTTGATGCAGGCTAACCGTGAGCACCGCCCCGAGGCCTATACAGAGTGCAAATGCGGCGATCGCGACCCCGTTAATCTGGGACAAAACAATCTTGGTCATGATGTTCATCTCCTGCGGGCTGGCGCTGCAACCAACTCGCGCAGCTCCTCGATCAAATTCTCGACTGTAAAACCAATTGCTCCCGCGCGAGCTACTGAGTCTGCGACGATCTGCGCTAACTGCCGCGAGCGTTCCTCATCCCCACCGCGTATCTTTTGCCCGCTGATGAAGGTGCCCGTTCCCTGGTGTGTCTCCAACACACCACCAAGTTCAAGTTCCCGGTATGACCGAGCGACAGTGTTGGGATTAATAGACAGATCGACAGCGAGTTGGCGAACAGTGGGCAATTGATCGCCAACGTTCAGCGATCCGGAAGCGATACCACCCCACACTTGATCGATGAGCTGTCGATATACGGGTACGCCACTGTGAAGGTCAAGCCGGAAGCGGAATGGCTGTCGTGCCAAGCTCACAACGACAATGTACTATAGCATTAGTACACTATGTCAAGTCAAAAATTTAGCAAAGCCGAAAGAACCTCATTCCCCTACAGGACTTTGGGGAGGCTGATCCGCTCCCGCCCTTTATTGCACCGCGATCGCTGCGACGCGCCTCGCCGATTTAGTCACCAGATACACCACTGGCCCCAACAGCATCGCAATCGCGCCGCCGATGGTCGCGAACCGGTCGCTGCCCAGCAGCGCCACACAAGCCATCGCCACCGGCGCCCCTACCACATAGAGCAGTCCGGCGCGTCCGCCTGGAACCCGGAAGGATCGGGTCATCTCTGGACGCGTCTTGCGCAACTTCCACCCCGAAAGCACCGTCAGCACCGTCGTCGCCGACCGTAGCCAGATATACACCGAGATCAACTGTCCCAGGCTCTGCCATGCCAGCAATGCATAAATCACTGCCGAGGTTCCGATCGCCAGCCAGGGAGTCCCATAACGTGGGTGCTTTCGGGTAAGCACCGATGGAAGGTATCCGTCTTCCGCCATCGCGAACGGCATTCGCGTCGTTGTCAGAATCGTGCTGTTCAGCAAGGCGACGTTGCCAATCATCGCGGCCACCGTCATCCACGTGCCCAGCCACGGTCCTCCAATGATCTTCGCCGCGTCCGAAAAAAATCCGGTGTGCCAGTCCGGCCAATTGCCCGCCGACGCAAGACCCACAAACGCCGGCAAAAAATACGCTGCCACCGAAAGGGGAACGACCAGCGCCAGTGCTCGCGGATACGCACGCTGCGGATTTTCTACCTCTTCGGCCACCGTCGAAAGCTGCTCATACCCCGAGTACAGCCATAAGCCCAGCGCAAGTCCTACTCCGAAAACTTTGAACGTCGCCTGATGCGGCACCGTCCACGGATGGAATGGGTTCTGGTGCCAATGCATCAGTCCCAGCACGATCATGGTCATCACGGGGACAAAGATGAATAATTCGAGCGCGGTTGCGACTTGTCCCACCATCTGAATGCCGCGTATGTTCACCCAGGTCAGAACCGCGATCAGGCTCACGGAAAGCAGGTAATGCTCCCACCACGTCATTCGCGGCAGGTAATACACCACATAATCCGTGAACAGCACGGCATAGGCGCCACCCAACAAAAACGAAGCCGACCAGTTCCACCACCCTGCCAGGAATCCCCAGAAATCTCCGAACGCAGCCCGCGTCCAGCGGTAGAAACCGCCTTCCACCGGCATCGCCGTCGTCAGTTCGGCCGAAACCAACGAAACCGGAATACACCAGAAAACTGGCAGGATGAGCAGATAAAGCAGCGTCATCCCCGGCCCCGAAGTCGTGACCATGTCTTCCAGGCCGAACGGCCCGCCCGTCGTGTAAGAGAACATGACAAAGACGAGGTAGAACAGGCCCGCCTTGCGAAGGGCGGAGTACTTGGACGGGGTTGAGGCGCTCATTTTCTTCAGCGCGGAGTATCTTACTTCGCCACGCCGAGTTTCTGCATGACCGCCTGGAATCGTGGATCGCGGCGGACCGGGTCCCACTGCGGGTCGACGTTGACGAACAGCACCCAGTAGTCACGGTGCTCGCAGGCTTTTTCCAGCCACTCGAGGGCCAGTTCATTGTTCCCCATCTCGACCGCGTCTGACGCGACGTCATAAGGACGGCGCAGGCCGGCGCGTGCCTGGTCAATCGCCTTGCGGATCAACCGCTCCTGCTCGTCCCGCTGCCCGCGAGCGACGGTGCTGGCGAAATCTTCTGTTGTGGCGAAATCCTCGTTGTGCGGGACCTTCGCCATGGCCGCCAGATAGTCGTCATAACGGTGCTCGCAAAAATAGCTGATGGTCAGCATGCTGTAGGCAAAGCGATAGTTGGGATCGCGTTCGAGAATGCTCCGGGAAACCGTGATCGCGCCGTCGAAGTTGCGTTGAAACTTGCGCAGCAGCGCGAGGTCGACGTCGACGATCAGGGCCAGCGGATCGAGCCTGCGGGCGATGTCGAGTTGCTGCTCGGCCTCGCCGAAATGGCCGTGCGCCATGAGGCCGAGGGCATAGTACTGGTGGGCGCTGGCGTAGCTGGGATTGAGTTCGAAGGCTTTCTTGTATTCGCGCTCGGCGGTGGGCCAGTCGTAATTGTAGTGGCAGGCCACCATGCCAAGAGCGGCGTGGGCTTCGGCGAGCGAAGGGTCGAGTTGTAGCGCTTTGAGCGCAGCGTCGCGCGCGCGCGGCATGTACGACGCGGGATTGACTTCTTCAATATCGCCAATCGCGATGAGCGAATCGGCCAGGCCCGCCCACGCCAGCGCGTAGTTAGGATCGCGGCTGATGGCCTGTTGCAGTAGATCGACGCTCTTGAGTTCGGAAGTATATGTGCGCTGGTTCCACAGGTAGCGCGCTTCGAGATACAGCGCATGAGCCTCGGGATCGCGGGCCGGAGTATTGGTCGTCGCAAGATCGCGTGCCAGCGCGCGGGCAATCGAGCTGGCGATTTGCGACTCGATCTGAATCCAGTCGGCGGCGGTGCCGTCGTAGGTCTGACTCCAGACCGTGAATCCGTCGCGGGTGCGATTCAGTTCGACGGTCACATGCGTGCGGTCACCGGAGCGCTGCACGCTGCCTTCGACCACTGCGTCGACATTGAGGCGCGAACCGATCTGGCGAAGATCGTCGTGCTTGCCTTTGAAAACATAGGCTGAGCGACGTCCGGCCACGCGAATGCCCGAGAGATGGGAAATCGAAGATGCAACCTCGTCGGTGAGCCCGTCGCTGAAAGCGTCGTCAAAGGCAGGCGAGCTGAGATTGTCGAAGGGCAAGATTGCGATCGAGGTGATGGGATCAGGGCGCTGCGGCCGAAGAAGAAAGAATGCGGCGGCAGCGATGCCAGCCACGGCAACGATGCCAAGCGCGATCCAAAGCCGCGATGCCATGATCCGCCTGCCAGGAGCGGCCAGCGGGATCTCATAGCGGGCGGTGAAGTCAGGAGCCTGCGATTCAGAAGGCTTTTCGTTCTCGGGCAAAGCCGGGGCTGGCTCGGCGGGTGACAGGACTTTTGCGGCCGGGGGCGTGATTTCCAGTGCCGGCCCCGGAATCGCCGGCTGCAGAGCTTGCGTGAGCGCCGGTCCGATCCAGCGGTAGCCGCGGCGCTCAACCGTCTGAATAAAGATCGGATTGTCGGCGGAGTCGCCGAGCGCATCACGCAGCCGCATGATCGCGCTGCTGATCCCCTGATCGAAGTCCACAAAGACATCGGGCGGCCACAGGGCCTGACGGATTTCCTCGCGCGTGACCACGATTCCCGGATGCGCCAGCAGGAGCGTCAGGGCGCGGAAGGGCAAATCCTGCAGGCGGACTTTGACGCCGTTCCGGCGGAGTTCGCCGGCTCGCAGGTCAGCCTCGAAAACTCCGAAGCGAACCACGCCTGTGGAGATTGGTGAAGACGCCATATTCGAGATGGTCGCAGGGGAAGTTGCCGCTTAAACGGTCAGTCTACCATCCGACTGGAAGCGCCGTAACTGGCACTTTCGGGGGGATTTTTCAGGCAATAACACCGCTTAACTTACTCGAAACATTTGTTTTATCCCGCTAGCGCCCCACCACCGACGCGCTATCCGCCGAGCATTGACGAAATGCACAAAGCAGGCGAAAGTCGCCGCGGGTTCTGAACAATCCATTCCAAAAAACTACAAGAAGAAATTCACTTTTCAGGAGACGCCATGAATTTGATTGGGGGCAATTTGCTGCAACGAAAACTTAGGAAGACGCTTGGGGTGATCGCGTTTCTTATCCCTGTTCTGCCTCTCACAACCACCGTGGTTCATGCTCAGATTCCAAACCCGGCGGTCGTTTACGCCTTCCAGCAGGAACCGACCGACATCATCACGCCCTCCGGGCTCCTGGCCCAGGGCCGCGACGGCAACATCTACGGAACCGGGACCAACCGGGGAGCAAACAACAAAGGTGGCATCTACAAAATCTCGCCCTCCGGCGTGGAAACGGTGGTCGTCAGCTTTCCATCGACTTACGCGAGCTGCCAAGGCCTCACCCTGGCCTTCGACGGCAATTTCTACGGCACCTGCTTGGTCGGGGGCGGCCACGGCTACGGGTTCATCTTTCAGGCGACTCCCGCGGGAGTGCTGACCGATATTTACGATTTCACCGCCACGAACGACGATGGCAACCCGGACCTGGTTCCGGTGCTCGGGGCGAACGGCGACCTGTATGGCACGTCCGGAAACACCAACTACATCTGCGGCAACATCTACCGCATCGCGATCAACGGTACGGGATACAAGAACATCAAATCCGGACCCGGCTTCTGTTCGCCTTCGGAGCTTTCGGCCGGTAGTGATGGAAACTTCTACGGCATTTGGGGCAACACTCCAACGGCAGGCAACGTGGGCGCAGTTTTCAAGGTGAGCGGCGCCGGCGGGTACACCGAAATCAAGGACTTCTCTGCTCAAACGGACCCATCGTGGTATCCGACGACCGGCCCGATTCTGGCCACCAATGGGAAGCTCTATGGCACGGACGATGGAGGAGGCACGAACTCCAACGGAGCGATCTATTCGCTCACGACAAACGGCAAGACCGTCACCGATCTCTTCAATATCAACTCCAGCGCCGACGGGACATTGTGGGGGAACAATTTGTTTCAGGCTAGCGACGGCAACTTCTACGGCGCTAGCTACAGCGGCGGGTCTGGCAACCAAGGCAGCTTTTTCGAGCTGACCTCGAAGAATGTGTTCTCCGTCGATCTCATCATCACCAACAACACTATCGGAGACAATCCTGCCACACCGATTATGCAGCACACCAATGGTTTGCTTTACGGCACGACCAGCGTAAACGGCGCGAACGGCGCCTACGGCAACCTGCTGTCATTCAACATCGGCGCGTCTCCATTCGTTGCGCTGGTCGGGCCGGTCGCGGCAGGAACCGAGGGCAGCACGGTGCAGATTCTAGGCCAGGATTTCAGCTCGTCGTCGGTGGTCGAATTCGGCGGCACGCCCTCGACAAGCGTGCAAGTCAGCGGCAGCACGTTCATCGAGGCAACGGTACCGGCGGGTGCTCTGACCGGCAAGATCACGGTCAGCACGACGGCAGGCACGCTCAGTTCACTGGTGACCTTCAAAGTGACGCCGAAGCTGGCCAGCTTCACGCCGACGAGCGGCCCGGTCGGGACCGGGGTGACGATCACCGGCAGCGGCCTGGAGCAAACCACCTCCGTGAAGTTCAATGGCACGAAGGCCTCGTTCACCGTGGATTCCGATTCGCAAATTAGCGCGACGGTGCCCACCGGCGCGACCACCGGCAAGATCACAGTGACGACAAAAGGCGGTTCGGCCACCAGTTCGTCGAGCTTCACCGTCAATTAACGAAAGAAGCGAGCGGGGAGCGAACCAGTTCCCCGCCGCGTCGCATGAAGTGGGCGACGCTCCACTTCACTTTCACTGCCGGAGGGTCTCCTGACTGGCGGTGCGGAGCGCGGAAGTGATGTCCTTCGCGCTCCGTTTTTACTTTCGCGGATACTCAGGCGACCAGCCTGCCGCTCACTGCGCCTTCGAGTTCGAGCAGTTTGCGTTTGATGTCGAGGCCGCCTCCGTAGCCGCAGAGGGTGCCGTCAGAGGCGATGACGCGGTGGCATGGGACGACGATTGCCACCGGGTTGCGGTTGTTGGCCATGCCGACGGCGCGGAAACCCTGGGGACGTCCCACGGCGCGGGCAATATCCGCGTAGGAGCGCGTCTCCCCATAAGGAATCGCCACCAGCGCCCGCCAGCAAGCTAACTGAAAGTCTGTCCCTCGCAGATCGAGATCAAAGCCAAACCGCTTGCGCCTACCCGCAAAATATTCGTCCAGCTCGCGAACATAAGGAATGAGTTCTTCACGAGCATCGCGAAATTCGAATCGATGTTCTTCTTCCCGCAAGTTTCGCGGATTGGGACGGAGCGTCTGCTGCCCCGCCAAGCGCGCATCGAACTCCAGAGCAACCAGCCCCTTCGGCGACACAGCCAGAAACAACGGTCCAACCGGCGATTTGATGACGGCAGTTGCCAGTGTTTCCATAGTGCAACCGGCTCCGTGGAAGAAATATCGTGCCAAAACGGGACTGGGATCCGTTTGCACGCCCGCAGAAGTGAGAAATACCTTACCATGGAATCGAGTCATCTTCCGCTATTTGACAGAAAGACTTTTTTCTAAGAGATTGATGCGTCGGTCATAGTTCGGTTCATAACGTGAAGAAATCCCTTTTGATTCTGGCCCTCATTATTTTGGCTCCTGTTCTTTTGCTCACGCTGACAGTTCACGCCGCCAGCGACTGGAAACAAATTGGCGAGACTCCCAGCGGAGCCACCGTCTCCGTTAGTTCCATCCGCGTGCGCAAGGGAAACCAACGGGCAGCCTGGGTCCGCGTTCAGTACAAAGAACCAAGGCGCCTTCCCGAAGGCGGTCCATTTATTGAAATGCGGGCACGCGTTCGCTACGCCTGCAACACCGGAACCAGCACTCCCACAGCCATTTGGCTCTACTCACTGGACCGCAGCGGAAAAATGGTAGTCACCAAGAAGGCCGCCCACGACGATCAGTTCGGCAAAGAATCCGAAGGCGGTTTTGGACCAATGGTTCAGCAATACGTCTGCAGGCAAAAATAGCCTGCCAGAAACCTGCAGCGTATCGAACTTCCCGCCGGCAATTTTCCACAACCCCGGCACCTCCGTAACCCCGTGACTACTTTCTTCGCGGATACTTTGGGCTTATTCTTGGTCTGGAAGGCAGCCGGGGCGTCGGCTGGAACTCCTCAATCAGTATGGATTCGTTACGAGCTTACTCGCTGATTTTGGCGGGCGGCGCAGCTGTGTTTGGCACATATGTACTGCTGCGGCGCAAGCCCAAGGACCCCCAACAACTCGAGCGCGCGCGCCGGGAATTTATCGATGAAGTCGGCCGCATCACCGACGGCACCGTGATTGATGTGCAGGAGTTGACGCCCGCCGAGAATCACCTTGCCGCCACTCTCCTCATTTACAAGTACGACGTCGCGGGAGTCTCCTATGAATGCTCGCAAGATGTCACTCATTTGCGGCACTGGATCAACTTGCATTCCTGCCGCTTGGGACTTCCCACTTCCGTAAAATACGATCCGCAAAATCCGGGCAATTCGCTTGTGATTTCGGAAAGCTGGATGGGGCTCCGGCAGTAGTCCTTCACTGCCAGGTCAGATGCATTACGGTATTGTGACGATCGAAAGTCACCTGCAGGGTCCGGTCGGCACCGGAAGCAAATTCTGCCGTAATCGTCTTCGACAAATCCACCGTGAAGTCGGAAGATTGCGTCCGTAGGCGCAAGGTGTGCACGCCGGGCGCTACCCGGACTGTCTCGGAATCGGCTCCGTGAATCCCGCTGAACACAACCATATGCCGTTGAAGCCCGCCGCGCAGTTGCCGCGAAATTACCTGTTTGTCATCTACCCACACGGTCAAGGTGGCTTGCTTGAACTGATGCTGCACCAGGATCTCGACATTAGAACTTGCTAAGCCCGCCGTGCCGACCCTATTTGACGCCGTGTGAATCGCCGGGCTGAGCGTCGCAACCGTTGGTTGTGCTACGGGTGTCACCACAGGTCTTAGCGCCTGTTGTGGTGCCGAAGTCGCAAGATGCCGGTGCGAATGAGCTTTTTGGGCCGAAACCGTTGTGTCGTCTTCTCGGGGCGGGGCTGTATCGTTATTTACTACTCCCGGATCCGGCGGCAGGCCTTCGGCATCTTCCATCAGCTTCGACACTTCCTCTGGAGTAACTCCCGATTGCGCCGCGCTCTTGACTGGAACGGGTTTGCCGCTGGCTTCCAGAACTCGCCTGACAGGAAGGGCAAAAAACGCCAGCGCGAACACTGCGGCGGCGCCCAGGATCAGATCGCGGATCGACACTCGATCCAGAGCTTTCGCCATCAACTGCTGCAGCTCTTCTACGCTCTTCTGTTGCGGTAACGGCGTAACTCGATGCACCCCTGTCGTCGCAGGCCGAATGGCTCGACCGCCGGCGGTCGTCGTACTCCGCAACGCCGATGAACCAGTCATTGAGTTCGTGTACTGTAAACGCAGGTCCCGGATGTCGTTGGCAAATTCCGTCCCCGTCTGATAGCGGTTCGCCGGATCTTTTGCCATGGCCCGTGAAATTACCGGATCCAGCGCGCGTGGCAGCTCCAGGTTGAAGGTGCTGGCTGGCATAGGCTCACGATTGGCCACCTTAAAACACACTGTGGTCGCACTATCCCCATGAAACGGGGGATGACCGGTGACCATCGTGTAGAGAATGACGCCCAGCGAGAACAGGTCCGACCGCCCGTCGGCTCCTTCTCCGGAAAGCTGCTCGGGAGCCATATACGCCGGGGTTCCCAAGACACGCCCCGGCAACGTGAAGTGCGCCAGATTCAGTTTCGCGATCCCGAAATCGGTGATCTTGGCGTGTCCCTCTTCCGTGATCAGAATATTGGCCGGCTTGATATCCCTGTGGACGACTCCCTGCCCATGGGCATAGTCGAGGGCATCGGCGACTTCCTCCGCCACTTGCAAAGCTTGCGCCAGAGCAAGCTTTCTCTGGGCCGAAAGTAATCGGCTTAACGACTCTCCCGCAACATACTCGAGAACGATATATGGATCGCGGTTCTCGCCTTCTTCCCCGACGTCGTAAATCGCTACGATTCCGGGGTGCTGCAGCCGGCCAGCTGCCTGCGCCTCTAACACAAAGCGGCGTCGAAACTCTTCTTCCTGTTCCGGTTCCTGGCCAAACAGACGAACGGTCTTGACGGCAACGAGGCGGTCGATCTGCGGATCCCGGGCCTTATAGACGATACCCATCGCGCCGCGGCCCAGTTCGGCAATGACTTCATACCGGCCAAACTGCTTTGTCGATTGAGATTCCATGAGGGAACCCGGCGCCACGCGCAGTCATCAAGACCTCGCAGCACCTAAGTCCTGCCTTATGATCGTATCTCTCTCCGCGCCATGATCCGAGAACGGATTAAGAGACATTCATTACGCTGGTAATACCGGAAACTGATGTTTGTTAAACAGTAAATATGGGGATAACGGGCGAAGCCGAGAAAAGTCTAGCCGCCGGTCGTGAATCCGCCGCTGGCGGCAACCGTCATGCGCAAGTACTTGTAGGGATTAACCGGAGTGTCGTTGATTCGTACTTCGTAGTGGAGGTGCGGCCCCGTCGAGCGTCCGCTCAGTCCAACATAGCCAATCACATCGCCGCGATGCACGCGCTGTCCCACCGAAACCGCGAAGCCTGAAAGATGTCCGTATCGAGTGCTAATTCCGTGCCCATGGTCGATCATCAGGGCTTTGCCATAGCCGCCCATGAAGTCGGCAAATGTAACCACCCCGTCTGCCGGGGCGATAATTGCATGTCCATAATTGCTGCTGATATCAACCCCGCTGTGGAATGCACCCTCGCCGTTGAACGGATCGATTCGTTCCCCAAAGCTTCCCGTCACCTGGCCCTCCACCGGCCAGAGGTTGGGAGCTGAATTGGCTCGCATCCAGTCCGCCGTGGTGGCATTCCGGGTCAGTCCCATCGTGATGCCCACCATAGTCGCGCCACTCAGCGCCGATACGCGCAGGGCGTGCAGTTGATCAAGCGACGAGGAGACTTCCGCATCCTGAATCTGGTCATCGCTGGCCGTCACCAGCGTAGGCTGTGACTTAAGTCCATATAATGCCGAAACTTCGCTTGCCAGAGATCCGAGTGAAGCAACTTGCACATCCCGCTCTTTCGCGACCTGCTCCAGCTTGGCGTAATTGTCCTTGAGCTGTTGCTTTTCGGTGCGCAGCTGGTTGTAACGGGAAACCTTGAGCAGCATCCGCGTGTAAGAACTTGCAATTCCCGTCAAGCTCAGGAATCCGATCGCCGCACCCACTACAAACACATAGAGATAATGGACTGGAATCGAAATCTTACGTAGCTGTCCGTCATCTCCGCGGGCAACAAAAAGGATGTAGAAGCGTTTCTGCAAATCGGTCCTCGTCAATTGTAAGAGCAGGGCCGGAAACCGGGGCGGATCTCACATATAGATCCCCGCTCGGTCCGACTCACGAGGCGCTTCCGTCTTGGAGGCGGAGATTGCTGCGCGCCCGTCCTACCGGAACCAAAGCTGCTGTTGTCTGCAATGCCAACACCTTGCAGAACTTAGCTCGGCCAAAGGTCTTGTGAATGACTGGTTAACGGTAACAAACTGAATTCCCCCTGTCAACGCATCAGAAGGTCCGTTGGCGTTACTTTCGGCCTCCTTCGCGTATGCACCATCGCCAGTCTCACACCCTGCTCCTCAGTCTTCTCCTTGTTGGTTGCGGCATTCCGTCCATTTGTTTACCGGCAGACAAGCTATTGCGGGCGACCAAGGTCTCAGAAACATTTGCAAAATTCTGCACCCCAGAGTTCCGGTCGCTTATAGTGGTTGCGCCGTGCCGCTCCCCGAAAAAGCTCTAATCACGCAGATTCGTCAGCAGGCAGCGTCTGCTTCGCCGCCTGCAGCCAAAACCAGTCGCAGATCTTTGCACATTCCCACCGGCATCGGCGACGACTGCGCCGTCCTTCGCATGCCTTCTTCCCACGACCTTCTCGTGACTACCGATTTTTCAATCGAAGGCATTCACTTCCGCAGAGACTGGCACTCTCCCGAATCGGTCGGTCATCGCTGCCTGACTCGCGGCCTGAGCGACATCGCCGCCATGGGTGGAGAACCGACCGCTGCCTTCCTCTCTTTGGCTGTTCCGCCGGAGCTTCCCCAAAGCTGGGTTAACAGATTCATGCGGGGCCTGATTCATCTCGGAACGAGATATGGAGTTGTCCTTGCTGGCGGCGACACGTCCCAATCCCCCGACGGCATCCTGGCAGACATCGTTCTCATCGGCAAAATTCCTACAGGGGAAGCCTTACTTCGATCCGGCGCGCGAGTCGGCGACGGAATCTATGTCACCGGAGCCTTGGGAGAATCCAACGCCGCCATCTCATCCCTTCGACAGCATCCCAAACGCAAACTGAATCCCCGGGATTATCCCCGTCACTTCTTTCCCGAGCCCCGTGTGAACGTAGCCAGAGTCTTGCGTAAGAAGAAGCTCGCCTCCGCCATGATCGATGTTAGCGACGGCCTCTCCACCGACCTAAGCCACATCTGCAAAGAAAGCGGTGTCGGAGCCGAGGTCGAATCGAACCTTATTCCTGTCGCCACTGCCGGAAGGCCGCCCCACCCCGTGAACCTCGACCTCGCCCTGCATGGTGGCGAAGATTACGAACTGCTCTTCACCGCACCTCCGCGTACGCACGTTCCCTCCCGGATCGCCGGGGTCCCCATCTCCCAAATCGGCCGGATCACCCGTGAGAAAAGTCTGGTCTTAAAGGACCTCGACGGTATAGCTCAGAATCTTCAGCCTTCCGGATGGGAACACTTCCGCCGCTAGCCTATTACTTTGGTTACCCGGTAACTCTATCCGGTAACCGCATTCGGGGCTACAGTTAAGGCATGTCGCACCTTCGATTCATCCTTCTTTCTGTCGTGCTGCTCTCGAGCGTCGCTCTCTTTGCGCACTCTTCGAAGAAGCAGGTAATCATTCCCCCACCTCCGACATCACCATCGCCGGCAGTGACCAACGAATTCATCCAGAAACGTTTCGGCGATACCTGCACGTTGATGCCCGGCCCTCCGCAATTCGTCGCCGATCTGGATGACGATGGCATCCCCGATCTCGTTGTGGTCGCGCGCTGCGTGAACCCGATCGCCGATCAGGATGAATATGGCTTCAAAGTGATCGATCCGTACGATAGCTTTCTGGGATTCGGTAACGTGAAGATCACCTCTACGTTTGCCTCCGACGAGCCGGAACTCCGCGGAGTCTGCCTGCTCATCGTTCACGGATCCGGCAGCCAGGGTTTTCGTGCAGAGAAACCCAAGGCCAAGTACCTCATCATTAATTTGCCCTTTAAAACCCTCTCCGTGAAAAAGTTCGACTACAAAAAAAGGCAGCTCTTAGGCGTCTTTATGGAAGAGCGTGGCGAAGGCGAGAGCACATCTTCCGTGATCTTTTGGACTGGCAAGAAGTATAGGTATCAGCAGATCGGCGCCACCCTGGAATAAGCGCGCTTGGCGACACGATCCTTCCATTTCCACTTCGATCGCACCTTCTCGCGATCGGCACTTCGCCTTACCAAGAAAATTTTCCCTGACAAAGTTCCGTCACAATAACGATTCAGCAGCTATAATCTCGCCGAAGCGGAAGCGGGCACGCATCCCTTCCGATTGAAATCTTCTTCAGATTAATCCGGAGGCCGTTCTGGCATGGGCAAACATCCCTTCACCCGCCGTCAATTCCTTCATTTCGGCAGTGGCGCTCTGGCCGCGGGAGTCGCCGCCAAAACTACTCTGTTGCAGCCCCACCTCCTCTCGGCAATGGCGCAACAGACGGCTGCGGGCGAGAAGATCCGCTTTGCGGGTATTGGAACCGGCGTTCGCGGCTGCGAGTTGCTGGAAGGGACGCTCGACGTTCCCGGCATCGAATGCGTTGCCGTTTGCGACCTTTACGATAGCCGCCATAAAGCCGCGCAGGAAGCCCTGAAAAAAGACGTTCCCGCCACCCGCGAATACCGCCGCATCCTCGATCGCAAAGACGTCGATGCCGTGATCATCGCCGTCACCGATCACCAGCACCGGCACATTTTTGAAGACGCCTGCGCCGCCGGCAAAGACGTCTACTGCGAGAAGCCCATGTCGCACACCGTCGAAGAGGGCTTCGCCATGATCGATGCCGCCCATCGTTACAACCGCATTGTGCAGATCGGCAGCCAGCGCGTCAGTTCCATTCTTTACGCGAAGGCAAAAGAGATCTACGACTCCGGAAAGCTCGGCGACGTCTATTCCATCACCGCCTATTGGGACCGCAATTCGCCCAGCGGCGCGTGGGTCTATCCCATTCCGCCCGATGCCAGCGAGCAAACCATCGACTGGAACACATTCCTCGGCGATGCTCCCAAGCGGCCCTTCGATCCTGTCCGTTTCTTCCGCTGGCGCTGCTTCGCCGACTACGGCGAAGGATTGGCCGGCGATCTCTTCGTGCACCTTATTTCCGGCATTCACTTCATTACCGGCACGAACAGCACCGCGCAGCGCGCGCAATCGGCGGGAGGTCTGTTCCACTTCAAAGACGGCCGCGACTTCCCCGATCTGATCGAGACTTTTTACGACTACCCCAATTTCCGGGTCATGGTGCGCTGCAACCTCAACAACGACGGCGGCGAGTTCATCGCTTTCTACGGCACCAAGGGAACCATGATCATCAAGGATTCCACCCTCACGTACTCGCCGCAGAATACGCGCCCGGAACCGGAAGGTTATTCCGTCATGGGTTGGCCCAAGGCGCTCCGCGATCAATATCTCGCGAAGTGGCATGAGGAGCACCCAGAGCCGGGTCCGCTGGAATCAAAGGTGGACGAAGAAGTGGAAACCTACACCGTGCCGCCCGGATATAGCGACGTCGTCGACCATGAGGCCAACTTCTTCAATGCCGTCCGCAGTCGCAAGCCCGTGGTTGAAAATGAAATTTTCGGCAATCACGCCGCGATCGGATGCCACTTGGCGAACTACGCTTATTTCAATCAGTGCGTCGCCGTCTGGGATGAACAAAATCGGAAAATTGTGAAGGCGTAAGTCCCGTCCGGAAAATAGGGAGCAGCCGTTGCCCCGGCTACTCCCTATTTCCTCTAGTACGCCGATGTGAAGCTCACCGAATTCGCCACCGACTGATCGAAGCTATCGACCACGACAAACGACGCCGTGTGCTTCCCCCGGCTAAGCGAGGTTGTCACCTTCAGTTGGTCTTCGAGATTCTGGCCGGCTTTCTTGCCGTCGATCCATAGCTCCATCCGCTTCGCCACACCGTTCGAGGCATTCCCGGCTGCCAGGAACGTGAACGTTTGTCCCACCGTCTCTCCGTTTCTGGGAGCACAGATATGCACGCTCAACGCGTTCGCCTTCGGCGGAATGCAGCCCGCCGTTCCGTTCACATTCTGCAGGTAATACGCTCCGCCGCCATTCATCATGTACCCGTCGGACCAGGCTGCGCCGATGTCGTGCCGCGCATCCAGATTCATGTCGCGAACAAACGGAGCGCCCTCGTTCTGTCCGTAGCCCGTCAGACTGACCCCCGGCTGGAACGTGCCATCGCCATTGCCCAGCATGTATGCCACGAGCGCGCCACTGCCGAATTTTTCTCCTCCGCTAACCACGATGTCGTCTTTGTAATCGCCATTCAGATCGCCCGCCGCAATCTGGTGATAGAACTGGCTGCTATTCACCAATTGCGGGCTCATCACCGAAATCCCTCCGTCCAGGTACCGTGCCGTTGAAATGTAGTATTCGAAGTTGCCGCTGTTATCTGGAACACCGGTCATGATCGCCAGGCTCTGGATGCGATCGTTGTAAAAATCACCCACCGCCAGCGACACCGGATCATCCTCACTGGCCAGCAGCGGCGCCTGAAAACTCCCATCGCCGTTCCCCAGGAACATAACAACTTGGTTGTTGTAATCAATGACGGCGAGATCCTGGCGCCCATCGGCATTGAAATCTCCCGCCACCACATCGCCTCCGCCATAGGTCAGAGTTGAGACCAACTTGAAGGTGCCGTTACTTTCACCCAGGAAAACCTGCGTTGCGCACGTATTCCCCGAGCAATAGGAGGCCGCCAGATCCGGACGATGATCGGCGTTGAAATCCGCCAGTGCAATGAAGTACGGAACTCCTCCCGTAACGACATTCATCCCGGGCGTGAACGTGCCGTTGCCATTTCCCAACAGGATGGCCACGCTGCTCGTTCCGTTGCTGTTACCCGCGATCGCCAGATCGAGTTTCCCGTCATGATTGAAATCGGCGGCAAATACCTCTCCCAGATTGGCTGGAATCGTCTGATTGATCGGAGCCGCGAACTTTCCTCCTCCCATCCCGCGGTAAAACGAAAGCGTGCCCGTATTGACGGTGACCAGGTCGAGAATACCGTCCTGGTTAAAATCCCCGCTGGCTACCCCCGCAGTGGCGGCGTCCCCGGATGTATATTCGCTGGGCTTAAAACTCACTTGAGCGGAGGCAATCACAGCGAAGAGGCTGACAAAAAGGCAAGCGGCAAATTGTGTACTGCGTTTCATTGGATAGACCTCGATGCTTTCGGTTGCGGCAGACTCAAAAGCCTGCATGGATACGAACGGCAACTTACAGCCGCGGTACGAGTCCAGTTGTTCTAAAACAGATTTTTAGGGTGGGGGCAGCGTGCCGGCTCTTCTTAGGTGCCGAGTGTTCGCGTTCGTCGCAACGTGAGGGAGCGCGAAAAAGCTTTCGAGGGCTTTCGTAATCGAACCGGCAGGAGAATCAACAGCCAGTGGCGCCATACGGTTCCAGCTCCGTCCGTGAATTCAAGAGCAAGAGCAATCACGGAAATTCCGCGCCAGTCATGAAGTTCTGCCTGGGCGAGTGGCAACATTACTGCACGGATGCTCGCGCACAAGCAAGAACGGCGATGCTGTAATTTCACCTCGGAAGGTAAGTACCTCGTCTACGGTTTTTTCCGGGGAGGTAAGTATTTCTTCTCGATCGAAGCCACAATCACATAATTCGGATCGACCATCTCGTTGAAATGAATCTTCGCTACCTTCGACAGAAGTTCGTAGGCATCGAGTTCCGACAATCCGTAATCGCGGTGAATCCAGTGGACCAGTTCGGTAAGCGCGATGCGCGCGGCATCGTCCACGGGGCGATAAGCGCCTACAGTCATGATCGCATCATCATTTTCGAACTCCGGCCACTCAATCGTGCGGCCCTTGATCACGCTCAGTTGCACTCGGGCTTTCAGCGGAACTTCGATCGCCGATCCCGCAACTTCGCCGTCTCCCATCGCAGCATGGCCATCGCCGATGTAGAAAAGTCCGCCCTTCACATTCACGGGAAAATACACGGTGTTGCCCACGCTGGCTTCCGGAGAATCCATGTTGCCGCCGAACTCCGCCGGCACGATCGAACTGCGCGCTTCGCCATTGGCGGGCGCTACCCCGATGCATCCGAAGAACGGGTGCATGGGAATCTTTACGGAGAAATCGGTGTCAATCGCCTTAAACGTTGCCGTGTTATCGGCGTGATCGATGTGGTAGAACCACACCCGCTCCGGCAAGGGCTGATCGAGCATCGGCGTGTAATGCGTCTCGTTGAGCGCTCCGAATCCCGGCGAAAATGCTCCCACTCCCGTGTCTCCGTCGACTTGCAGGTCAAGGATCTTCACCGCCAGCGTGTCGCCCGGTTCCGCACCTTCCACGTAAAACGGGCCCGTCAGCGGATTGTCGCCCTTCGCCATGCTCAGCGTGTCGCCGGGTTTGCGCAGTCCGTTGCCGAAACAATCGAGCGTATTCGTATCGAGAATGTCTCCCGACTTCAAATGCGCCACAGGCTTGGCCGTGGCAAACAGGTATTTCACGTTATCGTTGGTCGCGGCGTAATGAACGACTTCCTGTGCGCAAGCAGCGCTGACCAATAGGGTGACGGCGAGCAGGCGTGCGATCAAGGACCCTCCTCCATGGATGAAGGACAACATTCAATCACAGCTTGCGCCCGCCGGCAAAGTCATCGACGCCGCGTTCCCTTGCGGAGACTCAGTTACTTCTCCGGTTCCGGGTTCCTCCAGGACTCACTTTCCAACTTACGTGCAGATGTAAAACAAATACAATACAACTATTTTTTTACCGGGCCTTGCTGTACCGCCCTCCGTAAAAACTCTTCCCTAGAATAGGCGGGGTGAAAATGGCTGATGACACAAGTAGCAATTCCATATCGCGCAGAAAATTTCTGGAATCCGCCGCGCTGAGCGCCGCAGCACTTGGTGCCACCGCTTCGGCCCAAAGCCCTGAAGATGCTGCAAAAGGGGAACACGATCGCAGCGGCAGCAACCCGGGTGGGCCGCTCAGTCCTTCCTTAAGCGCTGAAAATGCCGACTCCGTCATGCCGCCAATCACGGATCACGGCGATGTACACCCCTTCAAGTATCCTTTCACCTTCTCCCACAAACGAACCCAGGAAGGGGGCTGGGCCCGCCAGGTCACCGTGCTGGATTTGCCTGTCGCGAATTCCATCGCGGGCGTGAATATGCGGCTCACCGCAGGAGGCATTCGCGAACTGCACTGGCATAGCGCCGGAGAGTGGGCTTTGATGTTATATGGCAGCGCACGCATCACCTGCCTCGATCAACTCGGCAAGCCATTCATCGACGATGTGAAGGAAGGAGATATCTGGTTCTTCCCCGCGGGTTATCCGCATTCCATTCAGGGCCTCGAACCCGACGGCTGTGAATTCCTGCTGGTCTTTGACGATGGTCGTTTCTCTGAATACAACACATTTATGTTGGCCGACTGGACGGCTCACACACCCCGCAGCGTCCTCGCCAAAAATTTCAACCTCTCCGAGAAAGCTCTCTCCAGCATTCCCCGTGGCGAGTTGTACATCTTCCAATCTGCGGTACCGCAGACTTCTCTGCAGGACGACCGCCGCACCGCCGCTGGAAATGTCGGATTATCTTCCCAGAATTTCACTTTTCGCCTGATGCAAATGGCGCCCAGCCACAATGACAAATCGGGAGAAGTACGGATCGTGGACTCCAGTATCTTCAAGGCATCCACGACGATTGCGGCCGCGCACGTCATCGTTCATCCGGGTGGAATGCGGGAAATGCATTGGCACCAGAATGCCGACGAATGGCAGTACTACATCTCCGGCCAAGCGCGTATGACGGTCTTCGCCGCCAGCGGCCGCGCTCGAACCATGGACTTCCAGAAGGGAGACGTCGGCTATGTCCAGCAGACCCTGCCACATTACATCGAAAACACCGGCACAGAAGACCTGGTTTTCCTCGAGATGTTCAAGAGCAGCTACTACGCCGATGTTTCTCTGAACAACTGGCTCACGCACCTGCCGCCCGCGCTGGTACAAGCTCATTTGAATATCGACCGAGCCGCCATTAGCGCAATTCCGCACGGCGAAAAGGTGATCGTTCCCGGTTAGTTCGGATCGTCCATGCGGTAGCGGCGTTTTTTTTTGCAACGGCCCGCCTGCGTCTCCTGATGCCTGGCGGCAGGGCGGAGCTCATCCGCTTTCCCGGGTCAGGTTTCCGGTGAACCTTTCGGGCTGGTTCTGGCCCCAACCAGACAATCTTCTCTAGGCAAAAGTCCTCGCCGCCGTCCGTCCCATGGATGCAAAGACGCGAATTGAAAATTCCTATTGTGTGAATGCGGCCTTTCGCCTAGATTTTACGCC
>DAIDGW010000118.1 GCA_027452245.1 Acidobacteriaceae bacterium | reverse complement strand
CAAAGATGCGCTGGCGATTCATTCCATCCAGGTGGCTGGAGAATTTGGCGAGACTTCCACGTGCGGGCAGGACCTTGCTCCTCATGCCAGTTGCACAGTCAGCGTAACCTTTGTGCCGCAGACCGTGGGTCCCAAAACGGGTGCCGTGCAAATTGTCGATAGCGCTTCGTCGAAACCACAGGTCATTGCCCTCTCCGGGGCCGGCACCAACGTTCTGCTTGCGCCCTCAAGCGTAACCTTTCCCGCGACCAAGGTAGGTTCGAGCAGCCCGCCACAGACGTTCACCCTCACCAACTACAACAGCACCTCCGTCACCATCAGCAGCATCGCGCTACCCCTGCAGGATTTGCCATATTTTGCCCTCTCTAACACTGCCAACTGCACCGGCGCGCCTTTGGCTCCGGGCGGCTCGTGCACGTTTGATGTCACTTTTGGTTCCCACCAAAAAGGCACGTTCACAAGCGAGGTCATCGTTACCGATACCGACGCGGGCAGCCCGCAAACCGCAACCCTCACGGGGACGGCAGTCAACTAGATCGCAGAACGTACACTCCGAAAGCCTCAGCCGCCACGCGTATCAACGGAGACCGCTGCCCGATTGTCAGCCGGGGTGCTCAAAGACGCTGCGCTTGTGAGCGGATTCAACTAAAAAGGCCGCGCTTGCGCGCGGCCCGAAATCTATGCTGATCCGTACTTAGTGTCTTCCTCCGCCGTGACCGCCCCCACCGTGGCCGCCGCGTCCGTTGCGTCCGCGACCTCCTCCACGTCCGCCGCGTCCATGACGTCCGCCGCCTCCGCGGCCACCTCGATCACCACCTCGCGGACGATCTCCTTGCGGACGGTCTCCACCGCCGCTATGCGCCGCTGTCGCTGGATCGCGGTTGAAATTCGGCTCACTCTCCTCTTCTTCGGGAAAATCGCCGCCGCCCTCAATCACGACCGTGCCTGTTGCCGGAGCCGTCTCACCCTCTGGCGCAGCTGTCGCCGGCGGAGCTCCGCCGCCCATCTTCGCGCGCTGCTCTTTGAGAATCGCCTTGCGCGACAGACGGATGCGGTTGCCTTCGACGGCCAGCACCTTCACCAGCACCTGGTCGCCTTCCTTCAGCTCATCGCGGATGTCGCCAATGCGATGCTCCGCCACTTCGCTGATGTGCAGCAGGCCGTCGGTGCCGGGCAGAATCTCGACGAAGGCGCCGAAATCCGCCAGGCGGGTGACTTTGCCGAGATATGTTTTCCCGACCTCGGCGGTGGCCGTGATGTCGCCGATCAGCTGCAGCGCCTTCGCCGCCGAGGTTTCGTCGCTCGACGCCACCTTGACCAGTCCGGAATCTTCCACGTCGATCTTCACTCCGGTCTGCTCGACGATGCTGCGGATCATCTTTCCGCCCGGCCCAATCAGGTCGCGGATCTTGTCTTGCGGGATCTGCACCGTGTAGAAGCGCGGCGCAAACTGCGAGATTTTGGCGCGCGCTTCGGGAATCGTCTCCAGCATCTTCTCCAGGATGAACAGCCGTCCGCGCTGCGCCTGCGCCAGCGCCTCCCGCATAATCTGCGGCGTGATGCCGATGACTTTGATGTCCATCTGCAACGCCGTGATTCCATCCTTGGTTCCGGCCACTTTGAAGTCCATGTCGCCGTAGTGATCTTCCGCGCCGGCAATGTCTGTGAGGATGGCGTACTGCTCGCCTTCCTTGACCAGTCCCATGGCGACTCCGGCCACGGGAGACTTCAGGGGAACGCCCGCGTCCATCAGCGACAGCGAAGCTCCGCAGACCGTCGCCATCGATGACGATCCGTTCGACTCCAGAATGTCGGAGACCACGCGCATCGCGTACGGCCACTGCTCTTCCGCCGGAAGCACCGCCGAAACTGCCCGCTCGGCCAGCGCGCCGTGTCCAATTTCCCGCCGCCCCGCTCCCCGCAAAAACCCGACCTCTCCCACCGAAAAGGGCGGAAAGTTGTAATGGAGCATGAAGCGTTTTTTGGCTTCGCCTTCGAAAACTTCCAGGCGCTGCATGTCGTCGGCGGTGCCGAGGGTGGTGGTAACCAGGGCCTGGGTTTCGCCGCGGGTGAAGACGGCCGAGCCGTGGGTGCGAGGCAGCACTCCGACTTCGATCCAGATGGGACGAATCTCGTCGAAGGCGCGCGCATCCGGACGCCGCTTGTGCTCGATCACCTGCTGGCGGAAGATGCGCTCGCGCAACACTTCGTAATAATGATCGAGTTTCTCTTGGGCTTCTTCATCGCCCTCGGGAAGCTCGGCTGCGAGTTGCTTCTTCAGTTCGGAAACCAGCTTGTAGCTTTCCGATTTGGGATGTTTCTTGGTGTCGAGCCGGTCGGCGAGATCGGCGCCAATTTTTTTGTTCAGGCTGTCGTAGTAGGCCTGGTCGAATGCCGGAGCCTCGACCGCCCGCTTCGGCTTGCCAACTTTTTCGCGCATGGCGTTGATGGCGGCGCAGATCTTCTTGATCTCGGCGTGGCCGAACTCGATGGCGTCGACGACAGTTTCTTCTTTCACTTCTTTCGCGCCCGACTCAATCATCACAATGCCGTCGGCGGTGCCAACGACCATGATGTTGAGCAGGCTGTCGCGCATCTCGGCGTACGTCGGGTTGATGACGAACTGTCCGTTGATCAGGCCGACGCGCACCGCGCCAATGGGGCCGAGGAACGGGATATCGGAAAGGGTCAGCGCGCAGGAGGCGGCGTTGATGCCGAGCACATCGGGATCGTTATCGGTATCGGCGGAGAGGACGAAGGCGATGACCTGCGTCTCGCAACGGAATCCTTCGGGGAACAGAGGGCGCACCGGGCGATCAATCTGGCGGCTGGTAAGAATTTCGCGCTCGCTGGGACGGCCTTCGCGCTTGATGAATCCGCCGGGGATGCGTCCGCCGGCGTAGGTGTACTCGCGGTAATCCACGGTAAGGGGGAAAAAGTCGATGCCCTCGCGCGGGTCGGGGTTGGAGGTCGCGGTGGCCAGCACCACGTTATCGCCCAGGCGAACCACGGCCGATCCGTGGGCCTGCTTGGCTAATTTTCCAGTTTCAAAAGAGAGCTGTTTCCCGCCGGCCAGTTCGACCGTGGATATCGTTGGTTCAGGTTTCATGATGGAAGGATCCTTTTCTTTGCAGGGCTCAGGTCAGAGAAAGTTCCCACCCTGATGCCGCAGACATCGCGTCATTAGAATGGGGCACCCTCGTATCCGGTGGACACACGCCAAGTGTGGCCGTGGAAGATGTCATTGCGCTTGAGAATCGCACCGGTGGAAAGTTCCTCGCTGTCCGGGGGATTGACTCCCGGAAATCTCGGCAGATACACGATGGCCCTGGCAGTCCGCAGAAGAGCTACTTGCGGATGCCGAGTTTCCCGATGACGCTCTTATAACGCTCGGAATCGTATTTCTTGAGATAGTCGAGCAAGCGACGGCGCTTGCTGACCAGCATAAGAAGGCCGCGGCGCGAGCCGTGGTCTTTCTGGTGCGTCTTGAAGTGCTCCGTCAACTGGCCGATGCGCTCGCTCAGCAGCGCGATTTGGACCTCCGGGCTTCCGGTGTCGGTCGCGTGGGTGCGATGCTGGTCAATGAGGGATTGCTTTTGCTCTCTGGCTAGCACTTAACCTGATGTGCTCCTGTCTGTATTCGTTTGTCCTTGTGACAGTTACAGGTTAACACGAGGAGTTGTGGACGGTAAAGGTAGAGTGATCGGGCACGCATGGGGAGATGAGTTCCGCGAGTTTGCCGGCTGAAAACTGCCGCGATTTGTCGAGATGTGACTGGCGCCGCACCATCCAGAGCGATAGATAGAAGTGCGTTGGAGCGCGAGGTTCTTAATTAATCGAAGCGGCCGTCTGCAGATCGATCTGCTTCCATTCGCCTTTGATAATGCCGTCGCGGATCTGCGCCGCGGTTTTTCCCTTCTTGTGCTGCACGTACGAATAGTAGAGCTCTTTCAGGCACGTCGAGCAGCGGGCGCCATGTGTGCCTTCAAAGCAGCTGTGCAGACTGTTGTGGCCGATACGATCGCAGTAGCAGTAGCAAGGCTGCTGGTGCAGCACGACGGGGATCCTGGACGCGAGTTCGTAGGCGTGAGTCTGGTAAGGATGTTGCGCGTCCTCACCCCAGAGTTGATCTTTGCCGAGAATCGCGGGCAGCTTCGTGCCTTTGGGCGGAGGTGCGGAATTATAGGCCGGAATTCCTCCTTCTTCCTCCTGAGGCGCGATCCATTGCGCCGAGAGCGAAATGGTCACGAGAAAAAGAAAAGACAGCGCGAAGGCGCGGTGAAAGATCTGGCTAGTGGAAAAAGAGAGTTTCATAGATCCTCGGTTCGCGCTATTGTAACCTCTTCGCCGAGGCAACAAAAGCGTACTTAAGTCGCTTCTGTATAGAATAGAACCGCATGCCGGAGCCACAGAGCACGAAGAACGACATGGTGAGCGCACAGCTCGTGGCGGCCGAACCCACACCCGTTACCCCGGAAGTTACGCCGGCGGTGAAGCCGAGGCCGTCGATTGGCGTGTGGCTGCGAGACCTGATCGTGTCTCTCGCCATTTCTGCCTTCATCATCATTTTCATTTACCAGCCGGTCAAAGTTGAGGGAACAAGCATGATGCCGGGCCTGCAGGACCAGGAGCGCATCTTCGTCAATAAATTTGTCTACCGGCTGGAGCCGATCGAGCGAGGGGACATTGTGGTATTCCGCTACCCGCGCGATCCATCGAAAAGCTACATTAAGCGGGTGATCGGAGTAGCCGGCGACCACATTCGCATCGACAACGGGCAGGTCTATGTGAATGGGCAGGCGCTGGATGAAGATTACGTTCCGGAAAACTACACCGACACACGTTCTTACCCGGAAACCATCGTTCCCGCGCATTGCTTTTTCGTGCTGGGCGATCATCGCTCGATGTCGAACGACAGCCGCGACTTCGGCCCGGTCAATCAGAGTTACATTTACGGCAAGGCGGTGTTCGGCTACTGGCCCATGGATAAGGTGGGCCGGGTGCGGTAGCGGTGTTGAGGCAATCTAATCGTTCTCTGACACAGCTCACGGCAGCGTTCTGCTGCCCTCAGAGGGGCGATCAGCGGCTCGCCCGAAGCTCTCCTCGCAGCCATCTCCGGCTTCACCAGTGGCTTCATAAATCGATTTAACTGGCGTCTTCATATATATGAAAATAAATGAGTTATTGACGGTTATTTACACAGGCGGCGACCCTGGTAAGAGCTGATTCCTGAGTAGTTTGCGGGGGTTCGCTGCAATGCTGGTGCAAAGGTCTACTTTTGAGGTCTTGACTTTTCCAGGTGGCGGAAAGGTCCTCAATATTTTTTCTGGTGGCCAGGGTTAGGCGTGAATGAACGAGACGCGAGCGGCATTGTCCAAAGTGTCAGCGCAAAATCGGGATCACGTAAAAAATTGGCGGCGTTCCCGCATGTTTTCGCTATCCGGGAGAATTTTATTTTGCACAGCAAATTTGTGCAGCGCCTGGCGGATTTGGCCTGTATATTCTTCCCTGATAAACTCTTTAAAATCCACCTCCCGGAGCGACAATGCAGGCTATCCTTGCGCTGGAAGACGGCAGAGTCTTCCGAGGCAAAGGCTACGGCGCCAAAGGCGAATGTTACGGCGAAGTCGTTTTTAATACTTCCATCACCGGCTACCAGGAAATCTTCACCGATCCTTCCTATTCCGGACAGATCGTCGTTCTGACGAACCCAGAAATCGGAAATTACGGCACCAATCAGGAGGACAACGAGGCCACGCGTCCGTGGATCGAGGGCCTGATTGTGCGCGAGTTTTCGAGGATCAGTTCGAACTGGCGCTCGCAGCAGGTCGCGGAAGAATACCTGGAGCAGTTCAAGGTTCCGGTGCTTTCCGACATCGACACGCGCGCTCTGGTGCGACATCTGCGCGACAACGGCGTGATGCGCGGCGTGGTCTCGACCATCGAGAGCGACGCCGACAAACTTATTGCCAAGGCGCGCTCAATTCCGAAAATGGATGGGACCGATCTGGCGAAAGTGGTGAGCACCAGCCGTCCGTATGTGTGGGAAGTGGGCGAGCGCTCGCACGAGCCGATTGCGGTGGTCGGGGTAAAAGACGAGCCGGAGCGGTTTCATGTGGTGGCCTACGATTTCGGCATCAAGCAGAACATACTGCGGAAGCTGCGCGGCGAGGGATGCAAGGTGACGGTGGTTCCGGCGCAGACTCCGGCGGAAGATGTGCTCGCACTCAAGCCCGACGGCGTGTTCCTGTCGAATGGCCCGGGCGATCCCGAACCGTGCATGTATGCGGTGGACTCGATTCGCCGCTTGATGGGACGCCAGCCAATCTTCGGCATCTGCCTGGGACATCAGTTGACGGGAATCGCGCTGGGCGGGAAGACGTTCAAGCTGAAGTTTGGGCATCATGGCGGGAATCATCCGGTGAAGCAGTTGAAGACGGGGAAGATCGAGATCACCGCGCACAACCATAATTTCGCGGTCGATCCGGATTCACTGCCGGAGAGCGAAGTGGAATTCACGCACGTCGACTTAAACGACCAGACGCTGGAAGGCATGCGGCATAAGAATCTGCCGCTGTTCAGTGTGCAATATCATCCGGAAGCCGCGCCCGGCCCCCATGACTCGCATTATCTGTTCAAGGAGTTCACCAAGATGATGGAGGAGTGGAAGGGGTGAAGATGCGATTGACGTTCTGCTGCCTATGGCTGATGGCGATCGTTCCTGTCTTGTCGGCACAATCTTCGCCAAAGTTTGTGAGCTTCGATCGGTTGTGTGGCGAGCTGAGTTTTGTCACTCCCGTTTCCGGAGGCGGGATGGACTCAGAACAGCTGAGCGATGTGAAACTCGAACTTTATCCCTGGGAAGAGGGAATCGCATGCTGCCGCAACTCCCATCCATTTTTCACCGCGATCACTGATAAAGAGGGAGCCTTCGAATTCAAAAACGTAGACCCTGGCCGATACTGGCTCGCGGTGCGCTACCAGAAGAGATTGTTCCGGCTAGCGGTTGCGCTCGATGCTGATCAGCCTGTCAGTGCTGCGTGCGGGTACCGGTTATTTGAAATCGATGCGAAGGGTCATTTCAAGACCGCACTGCGATCTGAGATGTAAAGGGACTTTGAAAGGGGGCGCCGTAAGGTGCGCCGTGTGAAATAACTCTGTCATCCCGAGCGCTGTTGGCCGGGAGAAATGGTGGTGGGGAACAGCAGGTCCCTCCACTCCGCATTCCGTTCTCTGCGAGAACGGAATGCTCCGGTCGGGATGACATTGGGAGTGAATTAGAGGCATGAAAGAGCACATCTATTTCGTGTACATGGTCGCCAGCAAATCGCGTGCTTTGTACACCGGAATGACGAATGACTTGCGCCGCCGCGTTTGGGAACACAAGAACAGCATGATGGATGGATTCACGAAGCAGTATCGCTGTCATCGCTTGGTGTATTACGAATCATTTGATGATGTGAATAATGCTATCGACCGTGAGAAGCAGTTGAAGCGCTGGAACCGAACGAAAAAGGAATGGCTGATCGCGCAGCGCAACCCGACTTGGGACGATCTGGCCGCGGACTGGTTTGTGAGGCACCAGTTTGAGCCGGATTCAAAGGCCCGGGAGAAATTAGCAGCCGCCCATGGAAAATAATTCTATGATCCGGGTTGGCGGGGGAATTGCTGTTGGGCGGGAGAAATGGTGGTGGGGAACAGCAGGTCCCTCCATTCCGCATTCCGTTCTCTGCGAGAACGGAATGCTCCGGTCGGGATGACATTGGGAGTGAATTGGTGGGATGAGAGATTTAGATATTAATTAAATGCCGAAACGAACTGACATATCGAAGATTCTGATCCTGGGCTCGGGGCCGATCATCATCGGGCAGTCGGCGGAGTTTGATTACTCCGGTACGCAGGCCTGCAAGGCGCTGAAGGCCGAGGGTTATGAGGTCGTGCTGGCGAACTCGAATCCGGCGACGATCATGACCGATCCCGAGTCGGCCGACCGCACGTACATCGAGCCGCTCACGCTGGAATATCTGGAAGAGATCATTCGCATCGAGCGCGAGATGTCTCCAGGGACGGGCTTTGCCGTGTTGCCTACGGTGGGCGGGCAGACGGCGCTGAACCTGGCGATTGAGCTTTCCGACGGCGGCATTCTGGAGAAATACAACGTACATCTGATCGGCGCGAACGTCGACGCGATCAAGAAGGCCGAAGACCGGCTTTTCTTCAAAGACGCAATGCAGAGGATCGGGCTCGATGTTCCGAAATCAGCACTGGTGAAGACCACGAAGGACGGCCTGGAATTTGCCGACAAGATCGGGTTCCCGGTCATCGTGCGTCCATCGTTCACGCTGGGCGGGTCGGGCGGCGGCATGGCATTCAACCGCGAAGAGTTGCTGGAAGTCCTGACGCGGGGGCTGGATTTTTCTCCGGTACACGAGGCGCTGATTGAAGAGTCGGTGCTGGGATGGAAAGAGTTCGAGCTGGAGGTAATGCGCGACAAGAAAGACAACGTCATCATCGTGTGCTCGATTGAGAACTTCGATCCCATGGGCGTGCATACCGGCGATTCGATCACGGTGGCGCCGGCGCAGACGCTGACCGACCGGGAGTACCAGGCGATGCGCGATGCTTCGATCGCGGTGATCCGCGAGATAGGCGTGGATACCGGGGGATCGAATATTCAGTTCGGCGTAAATCCGGAGACGGGGCGGATGGTGGTGATCGAGATGAATCCGCGCGTGTCGCGGTCGTCGGCGCTGGCGTCGAAGGCGACGGGGTTTCCGATCGCGAAGATCGCGGCGAAGCTGGCGGTTGGCTACACGCTGGACGAGATTCCGAACGACATCACGCGCAAGACGCCGGCCTGCTTTGAGCCGACGCTGGATTACGTGGTCGTGAAGATTCCCAAGTGGCAGTTCGAGAAATTTCCCGGAGCGGACGAGAGCCTGGGACCGCAGATGAAATCGGTGGGCGAGGTGATGGCGATCGGGCGCACGTTCAAAGAGGCGCTGATGAAGGGAGTGCGGTCGCTGGACACGGGCAAAAAGCCGGGCGGGGCGAAGATCGAGCCGAAGATTTTGACGCAGCGGCTGGTCACGCCGCATCCGGAGCGTCTGGCGTATGTGCAATACGCGCTGCGGCAGGGACACACGGTGAAGCAGCTGGCCAAGATGACGTCGATGGATCCGTGGTTCCTCTATCAGTTGAAGGAGATCAACGACCAGCAACTGGAACTGGAGAAGCATCCGATCGAATCGATTCCGACGGAAGTGTTGCGCGATTCCAAGCGCATGGGATTTTCCGACGGACGGCTGGCGGCCGTGTGGCGGCTGGATGGGCAGGAGAAGATCCGGCACCTGCGGAAAAAGCACAAAGTGATGCCGGTTTATAAGCGCGTGGATACGTGCGCGGCAGAGTTTGAGAGTTTCACGCCGTATCTTTACTCGACGTACGAGGAAGAGGACGAGGCCGAGCCGACGCTGAAGAAAAAGGTCATGATCCTGGGCAGCGGGCCGAACCGCATCGGGCAGGGAATTGAGTTCGATTACTGCTGCTGCCATGCGGCATTCGCGCTGCGCGAAGACGGATACGAGACCATCATGGTGAACTGCAATCCGGAGACGGTCTCAACCGACTATGACACCAGCGACCGGCTGTACTTCGAGCCTCTGACGTTTGAGGATGTGCTGGCCGTATATCAGCATGAAACGTCGAAGGGCGCTCCGGTGGGCGTGATCGTGCAGTTTGGCGGACAGACTCCGCTGAACCTGGCGCTGCCGTTGAAAGCGGCGGGCGTGAACATCATCGGGACATCGCCGGAGTCGATCGACCTGGCGGAAGACCGCAAGCACTTCAACAAACTGCTGGAGGAGTTGGAAATTCCACAGGCTCCGGGCGTGATGGCGACCTCGATTGAAGAAGCGATTGAAGGGGCGAAGCGCATCGGGTTCCCGGTGCTGGTACGGCCTTCGTATGTGCTGGGCGGACGCGCCATGGTGATCGCGTACGACGAAGAGTCGGTGGTGCGGTATATGAAAGAGGCGGTCGAATATTCGCACGATCGTCCGGTGCTGATCGATCACTTTTTGGAAGACGCGATCGAAGTGGATGTGGACGCGCTCTCGGATGGGGAAGACGTGGTGATCGGCGGCATCATGCAGCATATTGAAGAGGCCGGCATTCATTCGGGCGATTCGTCGTGCGTGCTGCCGGCGGTGGATATCCCGGAGCACCTGCTGGATCGCATGCGCGATTACACGTTCAAGCTGGCGCGCGCGCTGAAGGTTGTTGGACTGATGAACATTCAGTTTGCGATTCCGCGGGGAGAAGGATTGAACTCGGGCAATGGCTCAGAGGGCGCGAAGGTCTACGTGCTGGAAGTGAATCCCCGGGGATCGCGGACGGTGCCGTATGTTTCCAAGGCCACGGGAGTTCCGATGGCGAAGATTGCGGCGCGGCTGATGACCGGGCGCAAGCTGAGGGAATTCCTGCCGGAGTACATCGAGCGGCGGGCGGACCTGGATACGGGAAATTGCTATTACGTGAAGTCACCGGTATTTCCGTGGAACAAGTTTCCGGGCGTGGACACGGTGCTTGGTCCGGAGATGCGCTCGACGGGCGAAGTGATGGGCGTGGCGGACAATTTCGGGGAGGCGTTCGGCAAGGCGCAGCTGGCGGCCGGGCAGAAGTTGCCGACCAAGGGCGCGGTGTTCATCAGCGTGACCGACCACGACAAGCGGCACGTGGCGGAATTGGCACGGAAATTCGTGGAGATGGGATTCAAGCTGGTGGCCACGGCCGGAACCGCCGATGTGATCGAAGGCGCGGGAATGAACGTGGAACGCGTGTACAAGGTGAAAGAAGGACGTCCGAACGTGGTGGACTTCATCAAGGGCAAACGCATTCAGTTGATCATCAATACTCCGACGGGCATGGAGCCGTGGTTTGACGAGAAGGCGATTCGGCGCGCCGCGGTGATGGCGAGGATTCCGACGATTACGACGCTAGCCGCAGCCCGCGCTGCAGCGGAGGGAATCGAAGCGCTGCAACGGGGCGAGGTGAACGTGCGGGCGCTGCAGCAGCTGCACGCGGAGCGCGCAAATTTGACGCAATAACCTGACAGAGGAAACCCCGAGGCGTGTGCCGAAGAAGTGATACGCTTTGGTTGCTGGAGGTAATCCCATGTTACTGCAAGGAATTCTTCCTCCCATTTCGACGCCGTTTTATCCCGACGGCAACGTCTACTTCAAAAAGCTGGAGCACAACGCGGAGCGCTATTCGCGCACGCCGGTGAGCGGCATCGTGGTGCTGGGATCGACGGGAGAAGCGATCCTGCTTTCGGACCAGGAGCGCCGGGACGTGCTGAAGGTGGCGCGGGAAGCGGCTGCGCCGAATAAAGTTCTGGTGGCGGGAACGGGCATCGAATCGGCGAGCGAAACGTTGCGCCTGACCGAATGCGCGGCGGAACTTGGCTATGACGTGGCCATGGTGCGGACTCCGCATTACTACAAACGGCAGATGCAACCGGCGAATATGCTGGCGTTTTACCGTACGGTGGCGGACCGGTCTCCGCTGCCAGTGATCATTTACAACTTTCCGCAGGCTACTGGATACGACATCCCGGCGGAGGTCGTGATCGAACTGGCGGAGCATCCGAATCTGATTGGGATCAAGGAGTCGAGCGGAGACGTCGAGAAAGTCCGCAAGATGGTGGAAGGTACGCGTCACGTGAAGCGCTCGGCCACCGTCACCGAAACCTTTGAGGCAGTGACGCCGCGCATGCTCAAGGCGGCGAGCAGCGATGGCGGGGAACTGGTTCCGGTAGGCGCGCTGGCGGGAGGTGGAAAGCCTTCGTCGTCGGCGGTCAGCGTGGTCGGAAAATTGAAGACGCGGCAGAAAGAAATTGGGTTCCAGGTGCTGGTGGGAGCGGCGCACAAGCTGCATGCGTCGCTCGATGCGGGGGCAGTGGGCGCGATTCTTGCGTTTGCGAACGCGGCGCCAACGGCGTGCTACGAGATCTATGCGGCGTGGAAAGAAGGCGACGCGGAATTGGCGAAACTGAAGCAGGAGCGCATTGCAGAGGCGGCGCAGCGCGTGGGCGGGGAGTTTGGCATCCCGGGCATCAAGTATGCGATGGATCTGAATGGATATTTTGGGGGCGTGCCACGCTTGCCGCTGCTGCCGCTGACTGCGGATGTGAAGAGCGAGATCGAGCGGTTGATGGGGGATATACGGAACTAAGTGAGGAATTGCACACTGTCTATCGCTGTGCTACAACTGCACCGAAATGAAGAAACTTATTTTGGGGATTTTAGCGCTGTGGTGTGGCTGTGTTCCAATGTTTTCCAAGTCCGAGCCGGCCATTACGCTCACGTGGCCACCAGATAAGCCGGCACTTAAAGTAACGTTTGAGAAGTTTCGCGCTCAAGGAAGTTATGAGGGGCAACAGTCGTTCCTTGCCGAAGTGACGTTACAGAACATCACGAACAAACCGATTCCGCGAGTGGCTTTTACAGTGTACATGTTCGACAAGGCGAAGGCCCGGATCGGCCAGGGATTGCTTCAAGTTTCGGATCTCGATCCTGGGCAGTTGGTGAAGACGCAATTTTCTTTCTATGCGATGGGGATACCGGCAAGTCTTGCGATCTCCGCGAAGACGGACATGCTCGGCCCCAAAACTATTCCGCTTAAGGTCATTTCAGTTCCGTCCGGAGCCAGTCTGAAAGTGGATGGCGTGGATGCCGGAATGACTCCAGTGGTGGTACGGTTTACCGTTGGCACGCATCAGCTGAAGCTTGTGAAGGAAGGATATGCGCCTGGCGGTACGTCGCTTGATGTCGCTGCCGACGAGTTACCTGGAGGCAGTGTCAGCATTGAGTTAGGCGGGTTGTCGCAAGACACCATTGAACTTCGAGATGGAAGCGTCATTGAGGGAGATGTGATCTCGATGTCGCTGACGCAAGTCAATGTACGGGTGGACGGCAAGGACCAGACATACGACCGAAATATGGTCAAAAAGCTTATCCTTGTGCAGCGCGAGGTTTCAATTTCTCAACCGGTTTCCCCAGCGCCAGCTGCAGAGAAACCTCGCCGACCATAGTGGCTTTCTGCGTCCATGCGATAGGGGATATAAGAAGGTAGTCTTTCGTTGCGCCGGCCTAAAGACTGTGCTAAAACTCACCGCGCGATGAAAAAAGTCCTATCCCTCCTTGTTGTTCTCTCAGGCATATTGGCGTTTGCAGCCGATGCGCTGGGGAAAGATACACCATTTCAGGTTCTGGTCTGGCCAGAGCAGGGATCTCCAATAGTTCGATTCTCGTTCGGCAGGTTCAAGGAAGTGGGATCACTGGCAGCCGAGCGAACATACATGATCGACACGACCGCCGAGAATCTATGGAGCAAGCGGATCTCGAATGCGAACTTCGCGCTCTATCTATTCGATAAGAACAAGGTGCGCATCGGGGAGGCGGTAATTGCTATCAGCAACGTGGGGCCAGGCGAGAGAATCAAATTTCAGACTACGGTCGCATCCTCGGGACAACCCGCCTCTCTGAGCGTTAGTGCCAAATACTTGCCGAAGGAACTGAGCCCACTGGCTCCCCCCAAGATGGTGTCGATCACCGTAAACACGGTTCCGCAGGGCGCCACGGCGAAGTTGGACGGGATCGAGGTGGGTACGACTCCGAAGATCGTGCAGGCTGCGGTGGGGAAACACACTCTCGAATTCAGCAAAGAAGGATTCAACAGGGGCACCTTCCCGTTCGAAATTGGTCCAGACGATAGCTCCGGCGGCAGCATCAGTTTTGAACTCGGCACGTCGGCTCACGACACAGTAGAGCTGCGGGACGGATCGGTGGTGAGCGGAGACCTGGTTTCGGTGTCCGGTATGGATGTCGTTATTCGGGTTGGCGGCAACGATCAGCATTTCGATCGCAATCAGATAAAGCGAGTTCTTTTCGTGCAGCGGGACGCTGTTCCTTCCAGTCCAGAGACGAGTTCCGGGCAGAGCCAACCGTAAAGGCTGTGGAAAACCTAGCCTTTCGAACCTTGTGATTTCAATCACAGGCGGGGTATACTGAGATTCGAACGAACGTTCGAATTACCTGCTCGCCTTAAGGACTATGGGGAGTCCCAGCACGGCAACGCGAATTTCCGAGCGGCATCGCCGCGCGGCGGCGGCCACCGGCCGCTACGACAGGCGTTTAGCCGAAATCCTCGATCACGCCACGGAAGTTTTCTGCGAAAAAGGATATGAAGGCGCCTCGATGCGCGACCTGTCGCGCGCCAGCGGCATGTCGCTGGCCGGCCTTTATTACTATTTCGAATCCAAAGAGCGGCTGCTGTTCCTGATCCAGAAACACACGTTCAGCACGATCGTGCAGCGGCTGAAGGCGCGACTGGAAGATGTGGCCGACCCCGAACAGAAGGTCCGCATCTTCATCCTGAACCATCTGGAATATTTTCTGGCCAACCGGCAAGCGATGAAAGTCCTGACTCACGAGGCGGAAGTGTTGAAGAACGGCTTTGCCACCGAGTTAGCGGCGATCAAGCGCGAGTATTACCGCATTTGCGTGAAGCTGCTCGACGAATTGAAAGAGAAGCGCGGGCTGGAGTTTCCCACGCGGATCGCGGTGCTGAGCCTGTTCGGCATGATGAACTGGATCTATACCTGGCACAACCCGCGGGTGGATGGGGATCCGGAGCCTCTGGCGCGGGAGATGGGAGACATTTTCCTGCGGGGTGTGATGAGCGGGAAAGCGCGGCGGTAGACGAATTCAGGTTTTGAAATTTTGGCAGAATTCTGAGAATGAAGGAGCTTTGATATGGCGACTACGATGCAGCCGGCAACCGGCGAAACCACCAAACAACTGGTCAACTACCGTACCGACGGCGGAGTCGCGGTGATCGAGATGTGCGATCCACCAGCGAACACCTACACCTACGAGATGAACCGGCAACTGGACGAAGCGATCCTGAAGGCGCGCATGGATAACAACGTCTATGTGATCGTGCTGACGGGCGCGGGGGATAAATTTTTCTCGGCGGGCGCGAATATCAAGATGCTGTCGAGCGTCGATCCGACGTTCAAGTATTACTTTTGCCTGCACGCGAACGAGATGCTGCTGCGGCTGGAGCACACGCCGAAGCTGGTGGTGGCGGCCATTAATGGGCACTGCGTGGGCGGAGGACTGGAGATTGCTATGGCGGCCGATATCCGCATTGCGCGCAAGGACGCGGGCAAGATTGGACTGCCGGAAGTGAACCTGGGCGTGCTGCCGGGAACGGGCGGAACACAGCGGCTGTCGCGCCTGGTGGGCAAGAGCAAGGCAATCGAGCTGATGGTGACCGGCAATACGTTCTCGTTCGAAGAAGCGCAGGAACTCGGGATCGTGAACGATATCTACGATCGCGAAAACTTCATGGAGAACGTCATGGAGTACGCGAAGCAGTTCTGTCCGCCGAACAAAGCGGCCAAAGCTGTGGGACGGATCAAGCGGGCGGTGCAGACCGGCTGGGAGATTCCGATGGAATCGGCCCTGGCTGTGGAACGCGAGAACCAGCAACTGCTGTTCCAGAGCGAGGATGCGAAAGAAGGGCTGGCGGCTTATGTGGATAAGCGTCCGGCTGCGTTTAAGGCGAAGTAGGTGGCGGATTCCCATGTCTCGCAAATTGGGCGAGACATGGGGTAATCCCAGAGTTGAAAGCCGAGGTTGAGAAAGAATGCTGGCAGCGAGCAAAGTGAAAATCGAGCCCGGACGGCTACTGATCGATGGTCAGTGGGTGGATGGTGGGAAGAAGTTTGAGACGACGAATCCCGCGACGGGCGAGGTGTTGACGCAGATTGCGGAGGCGTCGCGAGCGGATGTGGATGCCGCCGTGAGTGCAGCACGAAAAGCTTTCGAAGATCGCAACGGCTTGTGGCGCAAGATGTCGTCAAGCGAGCGCGGACGGCTGATCTGGAAACTCGCCGACCTGGTGGAAAGAAATATCGACGAACTGGCTGAACTGGAGACAATCGACAACGGCAAGCCGATTTTCGAGTCGCGCTATGTGGATATGCCGATGGTGGTCGACGTTCTGCGGTATTACGCGGGATGGGCGACGAAGATCCACGGCGAGACGGTCAACACGTTCGAGACGGCATTCACGTATACGTTGCGCGAGCCGGTGGGAGTGGTGGGGCTGATTGTGCCGTGGAATTTTCCGCTGTTGCTGGCGTCGTGGAAGCTTGGTCCGGCGCTGGCGTGCGGGAATACCGTGGTGCTGAAACCAGCCGAGCAGACTCCGCTGACGACGCTGCGTTTCGGTGAGCTGACGGTTGAAGCGGGATTTCCGGCGGGAGTGGTGAACGTCCTGACGGGAGGGCCCGAAGCGGGGAAGGCGATCGTGGCGCATCCGGGGATCGACAAGATCGCGTTTACGGGATCAACCTCGGTGGGTAAGGAGATCATGCGCGGCGCGTCGGACACGCTGAAGCGGATCACGCTGGAGCTGGGAGGGAAATCCCCGAATATCGTGTTCGCCGATTCCGACATCGATGGCGCGGTGAAGGGCGCGATCAACGGAATCTTTTACGGCAAGGGAGAAGTTTGCAATGCGGGATCGAGACTTTTCCTGGAGAGCAAAAGCAAAGACGAGTTCACGGAGAAGCTGCTGGGGCGCGTGAGCAAGATGCGTCCGGGGGATCCGCTGGATCCGAAGACACGGCTGGGAGCAATCGTCAGCCAGGAACAGATGCAGACCGTGCTGGGCTACATCGAAGCAGGGAAGAGCGAAGGCGCGAAGTTGATGGCCGGCGGCAAGCGCGTGGCGGTCAACGGAGACAAGGGATTTTTCCTGGAGCCGACGGTGTTCGGCGACGTGAACAATGACATGAAGATCGCGCGGGAAGAAATTTTCGGTCCGGTGCTGTCGGTGCTGACGTTTGACGATATCGATGAAGTGATTGAGCGGGCCAACAGCAATCCATACGGGCTGGCCGCGGCGGTGTGGACGCGCGATGTGAAGAAAGTCCATATGGTCTCGCGACGTTTGAAAGCGGGAACGGTGTGGATCAATACATATGGGTTGATGGATGCATCGCTTCCGTTTGGTGGATCCAAGAGCAGCGGATTCGGCCGCGAGTTGGGCGCGAATGCACTGGAGCATTACACGGAAGTGAAGACGGTTTGGTTGAACATGGGGTAAGGATGGCGCGCCCGGTGCGCGTTTGTGGTTGCAAAAGAAGCAAGCATCGTGAGGTGCACAGATTGACGGGCGTTGAACCTTGCGCTTGAGGATTACAGAATTCGGAGATTCATATGCCAGGAAAAGTCGCAAAAATCGGTACGTTTAGTGATTGGATCGGATTGTTCAACGAGTGGCGCAAGGAAATTGGCGTCAACACGGACGACATTGAAGCATTCAAGTTCGACACGCTCTATGGAGCGATTGAGACCGAGGAGATCCAGTTCGGCTCGTACAAGGGCCGGCGGAAGTGGGAGAACCTGCGCCAGATTCCGACGCAGCAGATGCGCGATGCGCTGATGAACATGATCGTCTATCAGGGCGACACGGAATTTGCCAGCGTGGAGCAGCAACGGAACCTGCTGGAAAACGCGCCGACGGACTGGGATCGGCGGGCGATCACGCGGGTAATGATCGAAGAGATGCGCCACGGGTGGCAGATGTGCGCGCTGCTGGTGGATCACTTCGGGTATTCCGGCAAAGTGGAAGCGCAAAAGATGCTGGAGCGACGGGCGTTCGAGAACAAGCGGTTGCTGGGCGCGTTCAATGTGGATGTCGACAACTGGATGGATTTCTTTACCTACACGGATTTCGTCGACCGCGATGGAAAATTCCAGTTGCAGATGCTGAAGTACTCGGCATTCGCTCCGCTGGGACGGTCGATGTCGTACATGCTGCGGGAAGAGGCATTCCACATGGGTACGGGCAACGACGGCCTTAGGAGAATCGTGGAAGCGGGGATCATCCCGGCGTGGCTGATCCAGAAATATCTGAACAAGTGGATTTCGAGTTCCTACGATTTATTTGGAACCGATCATTCTTCTTCGGCGCACTGGGCGTATGTCTGGGGTATCAAGGGACGTTACGACGAACCGAAGAACGACAACAGTCCGGACCTGGACGATTTGAATGATTACAACCGCAATCTGTACCGGCAGGAAGTGGCGGGGTTGATCGAACGCTTCAATAGTTCTTTGAAGGCGGGTGAGCCGAAGCTCTATGCGCCGGATATCAAGTTCAACCGGGCCATTGGGAAATGGGCGGGATTGAAATTTCATGCGCAGACGGGCGAACCGCTCGACGATCGCGCTTATGAAGAGCACTTAAACGAGTACATGCCGAGCGCAGAAGACAAGAAGCTGCTGCTGGAAATTATCGCCAACGAAAAGAACTGGATAGCGGAGAAGGCGGGCGCGCGCGATCCGCTGGCGACCATTGGCGAAGTGCGGAAATCGGCGATCAACCTGTGAATCCTTTCGCGGCAGAACATGGTCCGAATGCGGCGGTTCCTTCGGATCTGACCCGCATCGCGGTGGAGATCAGCGCTCCGGTGGCGCGGATTACGCTGCGGCATGCCCCGTTGAATGTGATTGACATTCAGATGATGCGGGAGTTGGCGAAGTCCCTGAATGCGCTGGAGGATCAGGCTGAGGTTTCCCTCGTAATCATCAGGGGCGAGGGGAAGGCGTTTTCGGGGGGGGTGGATGTGGCAGCGCACACTCCCGACCAGGTGGAGTTGATGCTGACGAAGTTTCACGCGGTGATTCTGGCGCTGGTGAGAACGCGTAAGGTGACGATCGCGGCGGTTCACGGACATTGCCTGGGCGGCGGAGCCGAACTGGCAATGGTCTGCGACGTGGCGTACACGACCGAATCGGCGCAGTGGGGATTTCCCGAGATCAAGCTGGGATGTTATCCACCGGTGGCCTGCACGGCTTTGGCGATGCTTGCGGGACAGAAGAAAGCGGCGGAACTGGTGCTCACGGGAAAAACAATCAGCGGGAAAGAAGCGGCAGCCATGGGACTGGCAACGCGCGCCGTTGCCGATGATCAGCTTGCGAACGTGGTGAAGGAAACCACCGCGGAGCTTGGGAAGTTGAGCCGGTCGGCGCTGGCGCATACGAAGAGAGCTTTATACGCGTGGGATGCGACGCACTTCGATAAGGGGCTGGCGCGGGCGGAGAGAATTTACCTGGAAGAGTTGAAGAACACTGCGGATGCGCGGGAAGGCATTCAGGCATTCATGGAAAAGCGGCAGCCGCGTTGGAGCGGGAGATGAGCGAGATGGATTACGAAATCGACCCCGAGGATGTGAAAGCCCGGCGGGAGAGCGGAGCAAAGTTTACATTGCTGGACGTGCGCGAGCCCTGGGAGTTTGAAACTGCGCGGATTGAAGGCGCGGTGCTGATTCCCATGAATCAGATTCCCCTGCGGGCGCGGCAGGAACTGGATGCCAACGAGCACATTGTGGTGCTCTGCCACCACGGCGTGCGTTCGATGAATGTGACTTTCTGGATGCGGCAGAACGGTTTCGAGCGCGTGCAATCGATGGCGGGCGGCATTGACGCGTGGTCGCGCTGCGTGGATGCCGGCGTTCCAAAATATTGAAGCAGTTGGGCTCTGTAGCCGAAGCGAGCAATGAAAAAAGAACTGATCGAACTCCGAATCAACGGACGAACTTACGAACTGGCGGTTGAGCCGAGCACGCTGCTGTTGGATGCGCTGCGGCAGGACCTCGGCATGACGGGATCGAAGCGGGGCTGCGACGATTCTTCGTGCGGGGCGTGCACGGTGTTGATCGATGGCACGGCCATGCTTTCCTGTACGCTGCTGGCGGCGAGCGTTCAGGGGCGGGAGGTCACGACCATTGAGGGCGTAACCGAGCATGGCAGTCTCGCCTCCATTCAGAAATCGTATGGCGAGTGGGGCGGAGCACAGTGCGGGTATTGCACCCCGGGATTCATCATGACGGTGAAGTCGCTGCTGGCGGAGAATGAGAATCCGACGGAGGAAGAAATCCGATCGGCGCTGAGCAGCAATCTGTGCCGCTGCACGGGATATCTGCAGATGTACCAGGCCATCAAGGCGGCGATTGAAGCGGAACGCGTGGGCATGGCGGCGGTAAAAGAATGAATAGCAGGTTCCTCGCTTCGCGCAGCATGGCAAACAGGTGAATCGTGAATAACGGATTTTCTATTATCGGCAAGCCGACCGCGATGGTGGATGCGGCGGAGAAGACCACGGGCGCGGGTAAATACACCGATGACTTCAGCCTTCCCGGCATGCTGATCGGGAAGATTCTGCATTCGCCGTATCCGCATGCGCGGCTCAAGAGTATCGACACGAGCCGGGCCGAGAAACTGGATGGCGTGGTCGCGGTTGTGGTCGGCAAGGACGCTCCAAAGACCTACGGCATTCTTCCCGTGGGGCATGACGAGTATCCGCTGGCTCTGGATAAAGTGCGCTACGTGGGCGACAACGTAGCCTGCGTGGTGGCGGTTTCGGAAGCGATTGCGGAGAAGGCGCTGGAACTGATTGACGTGGATTACGAGGTGCTGCCGGCATACTTCGATCCGGAAGAGTCGATGAAGGCGGAGAAGGATCTGATCCACGATCACAAGGCGCATAACATCGAGAAGGATTATCACCATGCTTTCGGCGATCCGGAGCTGGGATTTGCGGAAGCCGATCAGATCGCGGAAGCGCGCTTCATCGCGAATGAAGTGACGCACGCGGCGATGGAGCCGCATTCCACGCTGGCCTCGTTTGAGATCGATCCGCATACGGGCAAGCCAGGCCGGCTGATCGTGTGGTCGTCGACGCAGGTCCCGTACTATCTGCAGCACAAGCTATCGCTGGTGCTGGAGATGCCCATGCAGCAGATCCGCGTGATCAAGCCGCTGGTGGGCGGGGGATTCGGCGGCAAAAGCGAAGTGATTCCGCTGGAGATCATCGCGGCGGTGGCGGCGCGAAAAGCCAAGGCTCCCGTCAAAATCACGTACACGCGGGAAGAGGTGTTCTGGGCGCATCGCGGAAGGCCGCGAACGATCATCGACCTGAAGACCGGAGTGAAAGCGGACGGGCGCATCACGGCGGTGAAGGCGCGGGTGGTGCAGGATGGCGGCGGCTACTGCTCGTATGGAGTAGTGACGATTCTGTATTCCGGCGCGCTGCTGGGCGCGCTATATGACATTCCAAATATTCAATACGACGGATACCGCGTGCTGACCAACAAGCCGGCGTGCGGCGCGATGCGCGGGCATGGCACGGTGAACGTCCGCTTCGCGTTTGAATCGCAACTGGATGAACTGGCGGCGAAGGTTGGGATGGATGCGGCGGAGATTCGCCAGCGCAATCTACTGAAACCGCCGTGCATCACGGTAAATGGACTGCGCGTGCAAAGCTACGGCCTGCCGGAGTGCATTGAGAAGACGGTGGAACGTTCGGGATGGAAGCAGCGTAAAGGCAAACTGCCACGGGGGCGCGGCCTGGGAATTGCGTGCAGCCATTACGTGAGCGGCGCGGCGAATTCGATTATCCGATCGGACATGCCGCACTCGACGGTGAATATCAAGATTGATCGCGATGGCGGCGTGGTGGTGTATACCGGGGCATCGGAAATCGGGCAGGGATCGGACACCATGACCGCGCAGATCGCCGCGGAGGCGCTGGGATGCTCGCTCTCGCGGGTGCGGGTAATTGCCGCAGACACGGATCTCACACCGATTGACATCGGGTCGTATTCGAGCCGCGTTACCTTTATGGCGGGTAATGCGACGCTTCGGGCGGCCAACGAAGTGAAGAAGTTGATCGCGGCGGCGGCGGCCAAGAAGATGAATTGTGCGGTGGAAGAGTTGGTGTTCCGGGATGACCGGGTTTTGAAGAATGGCGGGACCGAGAAAAACGCGGGCGAAGGCGGCAGCGCCGCAAAATCACAGGCCACACAATCCCAGGCCACACAAGCTCACGCCGCACAGTCCGAGGCTTCGGTCTCTGGTCGCGTTGAAGGGCAGATTCTGCGGGGATCTTTGCAGCAGAAGCGGAAAGACGAAGGCCCGAAAGACGCGCTGACGTTCGAAGAGGCGGTAGTGGCCGCGATTGATTTTCATGGAGCGCTGACGGGAACGGGGTCGTATGCGCCTCCGCCGGAAGCGCGAGGCGGCAAGCACAAAGGTGGCGGAGTAGGGCCTTCTCCGGCGTATTCGTATTCGGCGCAGGTGGCGGAAGTCAGCGTGGATGAAGATACGGGCGAGGTAACCGTGCACAAGGTCTGGGCGGCGCACGATTGCGGCCGGGCGCTGAACCCGGTTTCCGTGGAGGGGCAGATCATTGGCTCGGTATGGATGGGAATGGGCCAGGCGCTGACGGAAGAGATGGTGTGGAAAGACGGCATGCTGATGAATCCCGGGCTGCTCGAATACCGCAGTCCGTCGTCGGTGGAATCACCGGAGATCGAGCCGATCATTGTGGAAAGTATCGATCCGGAAGGTCCGTTCGGCGCGAAGGAATGCAGTGAGGGGTCACTAGCGGCAACGATTCCTGCGATTGCGAATGCAATTTATGACGCCGTTGGAGTGCGGTTGCACGAGTCACCATTTACGCCGGAGCGGGTGCTGGCGGCCTTGCGGGCCAAGAAGAATGCGAAGAGCCTGAATTTGACGGAAGGCGTCGATCCCACGCAACCGGCGCGTTTTCGCGAGCATGGTGGCGCGTTGTGGTTCAAAAATAAAGGGCCGATTCGGCACCGCGCTGATCAACCGGCAAATTCAACATCCATCGGAGGCGCAGATTGAGCCTGCCCGAATTTAAATTGCTGCGGCCGCGAACGGTCACGGAAGCCATGGAAACTCTTGCCGGGCATTCCGGGAATATTCGGGTGTTGGCCGGAGGCACGGACCTGATTCCATCGATGCGGCAGAAATTGTTCGAGCCGGAGTATGTGCTGGATCTTCGCGGGGTTGCCGAGCTAGCCGGAATTTATCGTAGCGAGAGCGGTGTGATAATCGGTGCGCTGACCACGCTGCGCGCGATCGAGAAGTCGCCAATTCTGCGCGAGCAATATCCGGTGTTGACCGAAGCGGCGGCGACGGTGGCTTCGCCTGTGCTGCGCAACATGGGGACGATTGGCGGGAACATCTGCCTAGACACCCGTTGCCTGTGGTACAACCAGTCGCTGACGTGGCGCAAAGGATGCGGCTTCTGCATCAAGAAAGACGGCGATCTGTGCCATGTCGCTCCGGGCGGAACGAAGTGCTGGGCGGCGTTTTCCGGCGACACGCCCCCGGCGCTACTGTGCCTGGGAGCGGAAATTGAAATGGTCTCGCCTGCGGGCGCGCGTCGCATACCGCTGCACGAGTTCTATACGGGCCTTGGCGACAACTACCGCAAGCTGAAATCAGACGAAATTGTGGCCCGGGTATTTTTGCCGGCATGTTCAGCCGGATATCGCGGTGTCTACCGCAAGCTGAGAGTGCGGGGATCGATCGACTATCCGCTGGCGGGAGTGGCCGTCGCGATAAAGCGTTCAAATGGGCATGTTGCGGACGCTCGTGTTGCCATTACGGCGGTGAATCCCGCGCCGGTGCTGGTAAGCGGCGCGACAGACGCGCTGAACGGGAAGGCAATTGACGAGTCGATTGCCGAAGCTGTAGGAGACCTGGCAGCGAAGACGGCGAAGCCGCTGACCACGTCGGCGCTTACGCCAGAATATCGGCGCGAGATGATTCGCGTGTTCACGAAGCGCGCGGTGCTGGCGGCCGCGGCAAATTGATCTGATATTCTTTCCAGGCGCCCTCTGACAGACTCTGCAATGATCACCGACTGCCACATTCACATTCAGCCGCTGGAGATGTTCAAGCCGCACGCCTTGGAGTTGATGAAAAAGAAGCGTGCGAATTTCGACCAGATTGCCGAGTTCTGCCGCTCGCCGAAAGCTTTCCTGAAATATCTCGATCACTGCGGGGTTGATCGCGCGATGCTGATCAATTATGTCGCACCCGAGGTCATCGGATTTACGAACGGCGTGAACCAGTTCGTGGCCGATTACGTAAAAGAGGATCCCACGCGGCTGCTCTCGTGCGGAAGCCTGCATCCGCGGCATACGAACAATGTGCTGGCTGATGTGGAGCACATTTTGCGGCTTGGGCTGAAGATGATCAAGATTCATCCGCCCCACCAGTTGCTGTTCCCCAACGATTACTTGAACGGGGTGAAAGAACTGGAGATCATCTATCGGGCGGCGGAGGCTAACGGAGTACCGGTGATGTTCCACACCGGGACATCAATTTTTCCGGGCGCGCGCAATAAGTATGGCGACCCGATCTATGTGGACGATGTCGCGGTCGATTTCCCCAAGCTGAAGATTCTGCTGGCGCATGGCGGGCGTCCGCTGTGGATGCACACGGCGTTTTTCCTGATCCGGCGCCATCCGAATGTTTATTTGGATATCAGCGGGATTCCGCCGAAGACGCTGCTGAAGTATTTTCCGCGGCTGGATGAGATTGCAGACAAAACGCTGTTTGGCACAGACTGGCCCGGTCCGGGTGTGCCGGATATCAAGAAAAATCTCGAAGAGTTTCGGGCGTTGCCGCTCAGTGAGGATCTTCAGCAGCAGATATTGAGCCGGACGGCACTGAGCATTTGGCCCGCGTGAACAACCTTTCTTTTGCAGCTAGCTGACAATTTAAAGCCAGATTCCTGGTTGCTGCGCTCCTGGGACAATACGCTTGAGCTGATGCGCTCTTCATTACAACGGGGTGGGGGAGCCCTGAATTGACTACCCCACTCCTGGCAAAACGGCCAGAAGTGGGGTGCCTGTTCTCGGATTATTGATAGGGATTGGGCGGAAGCGGAGGCAGCAGTTCGTTGGCCAGGTCGGTCGCTCCGTAGACTTTTCGCAGCGCCTCTTGAATGCCGCGAACATCCACCGAGATGGCGCGTCCCTGCTTATCGTTGTAGGCAAAGTTCCACGGCAGCGACTGAATGTTGCCGTCGAAGATGATTCCCACAAGCTCGCCTTTCTGATCGATGGTCGGAGATCCGGAATTGCCGCCGATGATGTCAGCGGTGGAGACGAAGTCCAAGGGCGTTTTCATCTCAAGCTTGCGCTTGAAGTGCATCCAGCTTTGAGGCAGTTCGTAGGGCGGTTTGCGGTCGTGCTCGGATGAGTGCTGGAAGGCGCCTCCGATGTTGGTGAAGTAGGGGATGTATTTGCCATTCTCGTCGTAGCCCTGGACGGTTCCGTAGCTGAGCCGTAAGGTGAAGGTAGCGTCGGGCGGCTGGGTAAATCCGCTTTGGGCGAAGCGCGCCTTGGCGATCTCAGCACCGTCCCGGCGGACGACCGATTCGACCTGGTCTTCGTATTGCTTTCTCACCGCAAGCGCGTCGTGCTCGATTGCGCGCATGGCAACGATGAGCGGGTCGGTGCTGGCTTTAATAGCGGCGTCGCCGCCCTCGTAGAGTTTCCTGCGCACGGCCACGTCGTCGAGCTTTGTGCCCAGGATCATATCGGTGGCGGCGTCGGCCGGGGAGCGACCGTTGAGCACCAGTTGGACGTCAGGATTGTCACTACCCAGCGCCTGTTGCATTTCCGCGAGCGAATCGGCCAGGAGCACGGCATCCAGGCTCTTGTAGACCGGAGCGGTTGAGAATAGCTGCTGTTCGAGCGAGGGTAGTGCGGTGTCGCGGTACTCGCGCAAGCGCTCGGAGTTGGGCAGGGTGCGCTGGTCGGCAGCGCGAACCAGAATGCGGGCAATCTGCGGCAGTTGCGAGGCAAATCCGCGAAGGCGTTCGACATAACTCAGCTGGGGATAAATTTTGCGCTGCACATTCATGGCGTCGGTAATCTGCTGCCAGGGATCGGTCTTGCCCGCGTTCTTCGGATCGGCTTTAAAGGCGGCTTCCAGCTTCGACTCGTCGGCGGTTTTCTGGCTCATGATGGAATCGTCCAACAGTCCTGATTGGTATCCGGCAATGGCCTTCTGAGAGTTCTGCAGTCCGAAGATGTCTTCCTGGGCGATGCGGGCGTTTTCATCCGATTGGTCGCTGAAGTTTTCGAGCAGCGAGATCCGTCGTTTATACATGGCTAAACGGGCGGGATAATCGACGTCCCGAAGAAAACCGAGTTGAGACATGGTAAGAAGACGGCCAGTGCTTCCAGGATTACCGGAGACGAAAATCAGCTGATTTTCTTTAATGCCCGTACGCGACCAATGCAGGTAGTTGTCGATGTGCGCCGGCTTGCCATTTTCGTAGACGCGGAAAAAGGTGATGTCGAGGTCGTAACGGGGATAGTTGAAGTTATCGGGGTCGCCGCCAAAGAAAGCGATGCCGAACTCCGGGGCGAAGACCAGGCGGACGTCGGTATATTTCTTGTACTTGTAGAGGTTGTACACCTCGCCGGAGTAGAACGGAACAACGTCGCAGCGCAGGCCGGTGGAGGTGCTGCAATCTTTCTCAATCTGTGCCATGGCGGCACGCTGCGCCTGCCCGGCCTCGGCGGTCGACATGCTGGGGCTTACGGCGCCATCTACTTTGGCGGTAACATCTTCAATCCCAACCAGCTGGTTAAGTTCGAGGTTGGGGCATTTGGGTTCTTCGGCCTGTGTTTTGGCGTAGAATCCGGTCTTCATGTAGTCCCGACCACCTGTAGAAAGTTGTTGAATGCAGGCAGCACCCACGTGATGGTTGGTGAAAGTCAGGCCGTCGGCGGAAACGAATGATCCTGATCCACCGTTGTTGAATCGTACGGACGAGAGACGGACGTGATCAAGCCATGCCTGGGTCAGTTGGAATCCGTATTTGCTTTGGATTTTGGCCATTGGAGGCTCGTTAAAAAGCCACATGCCCTCATCGGCGAAGGCGAGGTTGGAACAGAGAAATGCAAAGGCAAGTAGCAAGGATAAGTAGCGCTTCATGAACCAGCATCTCCGTGAAAGTACGCTCAGAGGAAAGCCTTATAAGCCGTACTTCCGTATTTAAGATGAACCTCTCAATATACGCCTGCAAGAATGGGTGTAGAAGTTGGACAACCTTCCACGGTTTATTCAATCCAGCCTGCGATAGCCCGGTTTGTGGCAAAACCGGTCCGCAATGCGGCATTATTTCAGGTCCCGGGCGGGCAACCTAAGTTCAAGCGACACATACGTTTCAGGTTCGGAACATGGGCTGCATGGGAGCGCTGTGCGGTGCCAGGCCGATTGGAAAGTTGCCGCTGAATGGCGTATAAAAATAGGTTGCATCCCACGCGTCTTCCTCACGCGGTCCGGCAACGAATCCACTTTCGAAACTGAACGGAAAACTATGTCGACAACAACACATGCGCCCCGCGGTCTGGAGGGCGTCGTTGCCACAACCTCGAAGATTTGTTACATCGACGGGGAACGAGGCGTTCTCGCCTATCGCGGCATTGATATTCATGAACTTGCGGACAATTCCACCTTTGAAGAGACCTGCTATTTGTTGTGGTTTGGGCGTTTACCCAGCCGGGCCGAATTGAGGAACCTGCACGAACGGTTAGCGGAGGAGCGAAAGCTCGATGGATCGATTTATCACCGGCTGCAACTGGTTCCTAAACACGCTTTGCCCATGGACGTTTTACGAACCATGGTTTCCACCCTGTCGTTCTTCGATCCTGAGGAAAAGAGCAACGATCGAGAGGCAAATCTTCACAAATCGATTCGCCTGACCTCGCAGATCGCCATGATTGTTGCGGCGTATGACCGCATTCGTAAGGGATTGGAGGTCGTTGAACCGGACCGGTCGCTTTCTCATGCGGCAAATTTCTTACTGATGCTGACCGGAAAACATCCTTCTCAGACCGCCGAGCGGGCACTTGATATCGCACTCATACTTCACGCTGATCATGAACTGAACGCTTCCACGTTTGCCGCCCGAGTCACGGCAGCAACGCTCTCGGACATGCATTCCGCGATTACGTCAGCAATCGGCGCCCTGAAAGGCCCGCTGCATGGCGGGGCAAACGAGGCTGTGTTTCATATCCTGGAGGCAATCGATGCTTCGGGGGCCGACCCGGTTGACTATGTGAAAGGGATGTTGGCCCAGAAGAAGAAGATTCCTGGATTCGGTCATAGGGTGTATCACACCGAGGACCCGCGGGCGACGCACCTGCGCGTGATGTCGCGTGATCTGGGGAATTCGAGCGGACAGGCCAAGTGGTTTGAGTATTCGCGCAGGATTGAGGAGTTCGTAAAGAACGATAAGAAGCTCAATGCCAATGTGGATTTCTATTCGGCCTCGACCTATCACACCCTGGGCATCGATGTTGACCTGTTCACGCCGATTTTTGCCGTGTCGCGCATCAGCGGATGGACCGCCCACGTGATGGAGCAACTGGAGGACAACCGGTTGATTCGCCCGCGAGCCGATTACATCGGGCCGGAGTATCCCAATCATTACGTACCGATGGACCAACGTTAATCAGACCTGACATTGCAGGGAAATGGCGCCGCAAAGGCGCCGTTTTCTTTTGCGGGGGAGTGCAGCGCCTTCAGTGCTGTCCAATCGGCAAGGTAAAATGAGATATGCGGCGGGTCTATCTCGATAACAATGCCACTACCCCGGTTCTGCCGGAGGTATTGGATGCTATGCGTCCATATTTTGGCGAGCGTTTCGGAAACGCATCGTCGATTCATCATTTCGGCCAGGACGCACGGGCAGCGGTAGAGCAAGCGAGGGAATCGGTAGCGGCGTTGCTGGGGGCGAAGGCGTCGGAGGTAGTTTTTACCTCCGGAGGCACAGAGGCTGACAACCTGGCCATCGCGGGACTGGTGAGCCCGGGGGATCACATCATCAGCTCGCGCATCGAGCATCACGCGGTTCTGAATACCTGCCAGCATTTCGAGCACTCGGGTTGTGAGGTTACGTACGTTCCGGTGGATTCGCGGGGATGGATCGATCCCGAGGAGGTTCGGCGGGCGCTGCGTCCGAACACAAAGCTGATTTCATTGATGCTGGCGAATAATGAAACCGGGGTGCTCCAGCCGCTCGAAGAGGTGGGCAAGATTGCGGCCGAGGCGGACGTCTATTTCCACACGGATGCGGTGCAAGCGGCGGGCAAAGTTGCGGTGAACGTGGATGCGATCGGGTGCGATCTACTCTCGATTTCCGGTCACAAGATCCATGGGCCACAGGGTGCCGGCGCGCTTTATGTCCGCAAGGGAACGCGGCTGCAGCCGCTCTTTTATGGCGGCCGTCACGAGCGTTCGCGCCGAGCCGGGACGGAGAATGTTCCGGGAATTGTGGGCCTGGGGAAAGCCGCTGAAGTTGCGTTGCATGGATTACAGCGAGGAGAAGACCGGAAATTGTCGGCTGAGCGGGATCGCCTGCAGGCCGGATTGCTAGACAAGATTGACGAAGCGGGAGTGAATGGGGCCGGCGGCCCGCGAGTCCCTAACACGACGAGCATCTATTTCGATCACGTCGAAGGTGAGGCGATGGTCATCGCGTTCGATCTGAAGGGACTGGCGGTTTCCACGGGAGCAGCGTGTTCCTCCGGCGCGATTGAACCTTCGCATGTTCTGATGGCCATGGGACTGACGGCGGACCGGGCGCGCGCCAGCATTCGATTCAGCCTGGGGAAGCAGACGACCGCCGAAGACGTCGATTTCGTGCTGGAGTTGGTGCCCCAAACCGTCGCACGTTTGCGGGATTTGTCGCCCTCGTATCATAAGCCTGCAGGCAAGGATGTGCTGGCTGCCAGAAGTTGAACTTATGAATTCGTCGTCCACGATAGCGGTTGCGATGTCGGGCGGTGTGGATTCTTCCACGGTTGCGGCCATGCTGCGCGCCGAGGGCCACAACCTGATCGGGCTTACGATGCAGCTCTGGAACCAGCGGCGGTTGGCCGGCCGCGAAGGCATGCCGGAGTCCGTGCAGGGCCGGTGCTGCTCGCTGGATGACGTGTACGATGCCCGCCGGGTGGCGCAGCATATTGGAATTCCGTATTACGTCGTAAATCATGAAGAGCGCTTTGAGCAGGAGGTCGTGCGGCCATTCGTAGCCGAATATCTTTCCGGACGCACGCCGATTCCCTGCAGCCTTTGTAACAACCACCTGAAGTTTGCAGATCTGATCCGGGTGGCGCGGCAAGTGGGAGCGGATCGGATCGCCACGGGCCATTATGCGCGGGTGGAGTTCGACGACGCTTCGAGGCGGTGGCAGCTGAAGCGTCCGCGAGATCTCAGCAAGGACCAGACCTATTTCCTCTTTGGCCTTACGCAGGAGCAGTTGAGCCGCACGTTGTTTCCCCTGGGAAACATGACCAAGCCCGAAGTTCGCGAAGCGGCGCGCCGGCACGGGCTGGCGTTGGCGGAGAAGCCGGATTCGCAGGAAATCTGTTTCGTTCCCGGCGGCGACTACAAGCGGTTTATTGATGCCTATCTGGCCGAACAGGGTGGGGAGCTTCCGGATACTGCCGGTGAACTGATCACGACCAGCGGAGAAGTGGTTGGAGAGCATACGGGGATTCACAACTTCACCGTGGGGCAGCGTAAAGGGCTGGGAGTGGCGACGGGGTCGCCGCTGTACGTGATCCAGATCAGCGGAGCGCAGAAGCAAGTGATTGTGGGCGGAGAAGAGAGCCTGTATTCGCAGAGCTTGACTGCGCGGAGGATCAATCTGATCTCGGTGGCGGATTTGCGCCAACCGATGCGAGTCACGGTGAAGATTCGGCATCGGCATGAGCCCGCGCCGGCGACAATTGAAAAAGCGGGAGAAGACGAGATTGCGGTTACATTTGATGAGGCGCAGCGGGCTGTTACGCCGGGACAGGCAGCCGTGTTTTACGACGAAGACGTGGTGGTCGGCGGCGGCTGGATCGCCTGATCTGCCCTGATTGCCTGCTGATCTTTGTTATGCAGATCATCTTTCAGAATTTCCAGGAAGCTGGGACCGCAAGCCTTTAATTTCTTTTCCAGCCTGATTGTGCAATCGCAGCGGTCGCAGGCCCAGGCTTCAGTTCCGTTCTCGTCTTTACACTTGCGGCGGTCGTGCGCGTCCTGCACCCGAGTCAACTCAAAATATTCTTCCCAGTACGGACGTTCTTCGAGCAGCGGAGTGGGGCAATAGCAGACTTCCACCCAGCGCGCGGTTCCATCGGCGGCGACGCGGGCGTCTTGCATATTGCGCAGGTATTCGCCTTCCGCGACGGACCCGTGGCCGAGGCTCTGACTTTCGATGGCTTGCAGAAGGGAAGCGGCCCGTCCGGGTTTCATACGTGCTCGCACCAGGTAACGCATAGAAAATTAAGTGCCCGTGTGCGAGCCCGCGGTCAGATGAACATCTCGTCTTGTGGAACGGCGCGGGATTCGCGGGATCTTCCGTTGTTTTTTGCACGATGGCTGAACAGGAATTCCACGCCAGCGGTGATGCCGCGCATGAGTCCGGAAACCTGGCGTACGGGAGAAACTACCGTGCGCTGCACGACTTCGGATGTGTGTTCCACTTTGTCGAGCGTGCGGCTGAGCAGTTCGTCGCCGCGAATAATCTGCAACCGGGCCCGGTCGAGAACGTCGTTCAAGGTGGCGTCGACGCGATGGAGTTGATCGCGGCCCATGGTGGTCGCATCCTGCAGGTTTTCGACGATCACTTTGATCTTGGGTTGGACATCATTCAGGATGGTCTGCGCGGACTCAATCGCGGGAAGCGCTTTCGTCTTCACTTCGGCGATAACGGCTTCCATACGGGCGCTGCTCTTGCGCATGGCAAGATACATGGCCGCGAGAATTCCGGCCTGCAGCAATACAGCCACGGCAGTTAAAGCAACAAAAGCTGCCAGTAAGTTGTTATCCATAGTGTCATTCCCTGCAGCGAAACTGGACGCGCAGCCAAGATCGCCAGATTAGCTCTTGGCCGCTCCAGTTTCGGACGTGGCTTCGTGATAGGCCTGCCGTCCTGCTTCGTAAGCAGCGCGGAACTGTTCCTTCTGCTGAGTGACCGCGTCTTTGCTGCGATCGACCCATTGCGAGGCGTGGTCGCGTACGTCGCGGGCGCGATTACGCATATAATCCCGCCCTTCTTCGGCCTTGGCGCGGAGCGCTTCGCGAGTCTCATTGCCGGAACGGGGCGCATACAAAACGCCGACCAGTGCACCTACTCCCAGCCCTGCCAGAAACCATACGAAACTATTGCCGTCGTGATCTGCCATACAATATGCCTCCACTGTATTCCTATGCGGATGGTAGCATCCGCATGTGGGAAATACAATTACGGGAGAATCCGTAGGCGGGTGGTTGAGTTTCAGAATGCCGAGCGGTTTTCGTAAGGTTCATGCTGAGAATGGGATCTGTGGATTGCGCTTCGAGCGCGGCTTGGCCGCGCTCAGCGTGACAGATTAGTTGATTTCCGCGTGATTACTTCTGGTTCGGCTGATTCGACGGAGCCGGTTTCACGGGTTGGGTTTGTATGGGCTGCGCCTTAATTCCCTGCAGCACCGAATTGGGTCCGGTATGGCGTGAGGCGTAGATCGACAAGATGATCGACGTCAGCATGAACGCAACAGCCGACCAGGTGGTGGCTTTGGATAATGCGCTGGCCGCACCGCGCGGACCGAAAGCAGTCTGGCTGCCCTGGCCTCCGAAGGCTGCCGAAATGTCGCCACTGGTCCCGCTTTGCAGCAGAACGACGACGATTATGAAGAAGCAAACGAGAATGTGGATGATGGTAATCAGTGTGATCATTGGCTCAAATTTCTAAACCCCGCCGGCGCTAAAACCTGGATCAGAGGCTGGGATTGTTCTGGCTTGTAAGGAAACCGCCGCCCTAATTTATGGTGCGGAAGGCGGGACTTGAACCCGCACGCCTTTCGGCGCCACCCCCTCAAGATGGTGTGTCTGCCAATTCCACCACTTCCGCTTTGGAATCAATAGCTTAACATGGAAGGCGAAAGTCTTCCAGACGGCTCGCTTAAACATAAGCTTATCAGATACTTGGTGTGTATGGTGGCCCTGTGGCGAATTTACCGCTATGCCTAAAGCCGCGCCCGAAGAGTCAACGCGTCAACGTGGCTCGGTGGAGAGAGACGCGTGGGCCAATGATATCTTTACAGAGCAGAATCCAGCTTCCCCTTTTTCCTTGGAACATAAACTTCTATGACCTCGCCCATCCGATTTTTTGTAGCGGCTCTGCTGCTTGTTCCGGTGGCAGCTATCGCTCAGGACGTAAGTTCTGCGCGGAAGGCAAATGCTGAGCCGGCTATCGAGGGCAATCCTCTGTACATGAAAGTCCGTCTGGATGCGCCGCTTAAACTGTCCAGGCTGAAATCTGGGGACCAGGTCTCGGGCAAGCTTCTGCAAGATGTTTATTCCGGCACGGAAGAACTGTTTTCGGCTGCGAGTGGCGTTCACCTTGTGATTGACGGGGTGAAGCGCCGTCGTCGTGTACCGAATGATCATTGGCCCTGGATGATCAAGGTCTTGGCTCCGCGACATGAAAAGTACCCTGTGTTCCGAGTAGCAATCATTGCCTCGGTCGCAGGCCACGAGGCGCCGCTTCTGGTCTCTGTGGTTTCGATCGGCAAGGAAGTGGAAGTCGCAGCGAAAACGAAGAAGAAAGCCACGGCAGCGAAGTCCTCTCACGGGAAGTCCCGCCGCGAGCTCGGACCTATTGTCACGCTCGAGGCCCACACAGAATCGAATCAGAATGGCGCAGTGGCAGTCGTGCCGGGCCCCGTCACCGTCGCACCGGGAACCGAAGCCAACGTTATTCTGTTGCGGCAAGTCAGCGCTTCAAGAGATCATGCCGGCGATTCATTTCAAGCGCGCCTGGTCGAACCGATTCGCGACGGTTCCAAAATCATCCTGCCAGAAGGCAGCGTTTTCGAAGGCAAGATAGTGAAGAGTCGCGCGCCGCGGACGCTTAGCCGTTCCGGTTCCATTTATCTCGCGTTCACGAACCTGACGCTGCCCGGCGGGAGCAGCGGTCCGGTGAAAGCGTCTATCGCCAGCGCTGAACTCAGCCAGCGTTCTCATACCGTGATTGACGCCGAGGGGCAGATGCACGGGGATCGTCCGGGCAAAGCCTGGATGCTTTTGAACGCGGGGATTACGGGAGGGATTTCGAAAGAAGTGGATGATGGTACGCAGCTGGTGATCGAGGCCATCATTTCCACTGCTACCGACGCATCGACCGCGGGAACGGCAAAGATCGCGGCCACGTGCGCCTCGGGAATCTTTCTTTTGACGCGTCACGGACGCGACGTGGTTCTGCCTAAATACACTCAGATGAAGATTGTGTTCGATCGCCCGGCCCAAATTCCAACGGCTCAAGCAGTGCCCAATCGCTAATCCGGTCGCGATAAAGCAAGGGCAATCGAATACTGCGTCGATTGCCCCTGCCTCATCAATCCCCAGACGGCTGCAGCATGTCCTCGTACCCGAAGTCGTTGGACTCCGGCGGGAAACGAGTCATCGGTGTTGCGGGGTGACTTCGGCCATTGCCGTTCGTGCGCTCGCGGCCGGTGCCATGACCGTCTTGGCCATGTTCCCCGTGGACGAACTGTTCGGACTCGGTCGACCCCGTCAAGGCCGTGGTCGACGACATACCGGAAGTGATGACCTGCTGCACCTGGTCGAAATATCCCGTACCAACAAAGCGCTGATGTTTGACGGCCTGATATCCATATTCGCGCTCGCTGGCAAATTCTTTTTCCTGCAGGCTCGAATATGCGGCCATTCCGTGATCGCGATAGCGCCGTGCCAGTTCGAACATGCTCAGATTGAGGGCATGGAATCCCGCTAGGGTCACGAACTGAAACTTGTATCCCATGCGCGCCAGTTCCTGCTGGAAAGTCGCGATTGCGGCTTCGTCGAGCTTCTTGCGCCAGTTGAAGCTCGGCGAGCAGTTATAGGCCAGCATCTTTTCGGGATACCGGCTGTGGATGGCTTCGGCAAAGCGCCGGGCCTCTTCAAGATTGGGCTGCGCCGTCTCGCACCAGATCAGATCGGCATAGGGCGAGTAGGCCAGTCCGCGGGCAATCGCGATATCGAGTCCGCCGTGGATGCGAAAAAAACCTTCTGGCGTTCGTTCACCGGTGCAGAACTGGCGATCACGGGGATCGATGTCGCTGGTCAGCAACTGCGCGCTGTTGGCGTCGGTACGCGCCATGACCAGCGTGGGCACGCCCATCACATCGGCCGCCAGCCGCGCGGCAATCAACTTCTGCACCGCCTCGGCGGTTGGGACAAGCACCTTCCCGCCCAGATGCCCGCATTTTTTCGCGGAAGATAGCTGATCTTCGAAGTGAACGCAGGCCGCACCCGCTTCGATCATGCCCTTCATCAATTCGAAAGCGTTGAGTGTGCCGCCGAAACCGGCCTCCGCGTCGGCCACCAGCGGCGCAAACCAGGTCTCGCTCGGGGAGACTTTTCCCTCCGCATGATGGATCTGGTCGGCGCGCAGCAGCGCGCTATTGATTCGCTGGCAAACGTTCGGCACGCTGTCGGCGGGATAGAGACTCTGATCGGGATACATTTCGCCGGCGTTGTTTGCGTCCGCTGCCACCTGCCAGCCGCTCACGTAGATTGCTTTGAGTCCCGCCTGGACCTGCTGCACGGCCTGGTTGCCGGTCAGCGCGCCCAAGGCGTTGACATAGGTGTCGTTGCGCAGAAGCCCCCAGAGACGCTCCGCGCCCATGCGGGCCAGCGTGTGCTCGATATGTACCGATCCTCGTAACCGGAGCACGTCTTCGGGAGTGTACGGCCGATCGACTCCCTTCCAGCGCGGATTTGTTTCCCAGTCGTACTTGATGCAATCCTGCGCCAGTGCCAATTGTGCCATGCGCTCCTGCTCGGTCATGTTTGCTTCATACGGTCGCTGCGGTCTGTGGTTGGCTCGATTTCCCTGCATTGTTTCTGCTCCTGAGAGTCCAATTCGACGCGTGACTATACGGGGTTAAATTCTCCGTTAATGATCATGGCTTCGCTGATGGCGCGCGCTTGCCGGAGTTTCTGTGTTTCTTCTTCGGGAATACCCTTTACGGCGTTTTCGGCGAGCAGACGCCCCAGTTCTTCGTCGAATAGTTGGGTGACGAGCGCCGGGGTGTGTTTCACTGCGCGGCCCTCGTCGTCGTACACGGGAACCAGTTCGCGGTGGGCGATGCGCTGCGCGATCATCAGCCGGTAAATGCGATCGGTGGCCAGATCTTCCATGTATCCGTCGAGCAGGCTGGCTCCCTTGCCGCTCAGCACGCCATAGCGATAGCGGATGACCGTGCGCACCGCGGCTCGGGTGCCCTTCAAGGTGCGCTCGCCGATGCCGTTGGGAACTGGACGCAGATCGGGATATCGCGCGCCGCACTTCGACCGGACCTGCAACTGATTAGGAAATGGGAATTGCGCCACCGCGATAGCGTTCTGATCGGGATGGCCCGTCCATGCTCCATCCATCAGGCAATCTGCTTCGTTCTTTTTGTCTTTCTCCAGCACCGCCAGTGCGCGCGCATTCAGTTCGGCATCCTCGCGGCTCGGATAGAGCGCCGTCATTCCCCCGATCGCCAGGATTCCCCGGCGATGACAAATTTCCGGCATCAGTTCGCGGAGGTTTTGGAAGAAGGGCACGTTGTAAGGGATTGTGTTGCGATCGGGCAAAACCCAGTTGGGATCATCGAGATTGAAATGAATCAGGCTGGCCATGTAATCCCAGCGCCCGAGGTTCAGTCCCATCAGATGCTCCCGCAGGTTGTAGGCAAACTCTTCCATCTGGTACGCCAGTGGATGCGACTCCACCAGAGCCATGCACTTGATGTAGTTGTGCGGTAATCCGCGTGACTTGGCCAGCGCCTGGAACAGATCGCGCCACCACAGGGCCTCGTCGGCCGACTCAGACTTGGGAATGTAGAAGGACAGCGGATGCTTCAACTCGGCCGGGTTCACTCCGTAGAAGATCCGGCACACATCGAACAGGGAAGCGGAGACGAGTTCATCAGGAAAAACGCCGGCCTGACTCAGGTGAAGCCCGCGTGGCCGCGTCAGAATAACCGGGCTACTCGGATTGATATTCACCCGCCGGTCGCGCTTCTTGTCGTAGTAGCTGAGTTGTCCGCGCAGGCACGCCAAGATATTGGCGATCCCAACTTCATGGTGCGACCACTCGTTCACACACGAGTCTTCCAGATCGAGCATGACGCCGGGTGCTCCGGAATTCAGCATCTTCACGCATAACTCGGCATCGTCAGCGGGACCGGTCATCTGATTGCGCTGGTCCTGGCACCAGTCCGGTAAGGAGATCTTCCATCCGTTGCGAACGGTATCGGAAGGGAATCGATGTGCGGGCTTCACGCCTTCCAGGGAAGCCTGGAGTTGCTGCGTGCGCAAAAATGCCAGTTCCTGCTGGCGCGGCGTGAAACGCTGGTGCAGCGGGAGAAAGAATTCCATAAAGCCCGGCGGGAGATCCCGCGACGGATCGAAGGCTTCCGGCGTCGTATTCAGCGGGACCAGGGTGGTTTGAATATCGGGAATTCGGACCGCGGTCGTCATGCAGGCTCCCCAGGTGTTCAATATGATGAACACACATTCGACATACAGGACGGAGCATAGGATGGGAACATAGCCGGGTCAAGCCTGTCGTTCAATAGGTGGAACATACATTCAATTTATTGCACGCATACAGGTTTGTTACGATAACCTTTCAGTTATGACACTTAGTCATGATTCCCCCTCCGTTGCGGTGGAACGGGCCCTAGCGATGCTGGAAGCGGTTTCGCACGAGCCTAATGGCCTCAGTAACGCGGATATCAGTCGTAGGCTCAACATTCCAAAGAGTTCTGCCAGCTATATTTTGCGTACGCTGGAAACCCGGGGCTACCTGAACCGCAACCCAGAATCGGGCAAATATCGGGTGGGGCTCAAGGTTTTGAGTTTGAGCCGCGGGGCGCTGACGGGAATCGACGTCCGCGACGTAGCTCTGCCTATCATGCGGCAACTTATGAAGCAGACTCACCTAACCTGCCATCTTGCGATCCTGGACGGGCCCATGGCGGTTTACATCGAGAAGGTCGAACCCGAGGGCTTCATAAAAATGGATACCTGGGTCGGACGCCGCATGCCAGTACACGCGACGAGTGTGGGCAAGTCCCTGGTGGCGCATATTGCGCGCGAGCACCTGGAAAAGATTATTGCCGAGCGGGGCATGGAGAAGCGCACTCCCCGAACCATCACGACGCTTCCCAAGTTGTTCAAGGAATTGGAAAAAGTGCGCGAGCTGGGTTATTCCGTCGACGATGAAGAGAACAATATGGGCGCCCGCTGTGTTGGAGCACCAGTCTTCAATCAGGATGGGCAGATCGAGGCAGCTCTCGGCCTGAGTGGGACCATTAATCAAGTGAATACACAGACCATGCCGCGCATTCTCGAGCACTTGAAAGATGCCGCCCGGCACGTCTCAATGCAGTTGGGATATCGTGCCCCCCACCGCCGTGTCAGCGGGGTGTAGCGGATGTATCCGCGCTAGATTCTCAGTTCTTCATGGCGGTCTTCTGCGCGGGAACAAAATGCGTCATTACGGCTTCACGAATCAAATCCGGCGGCAGCAGTCCTTGCGCCAGGATGAAATCATGGAAAGCTTTCAGGTTGAGGTTTCCATTCAATGCTTTTTCGGTCTCGGCGCGCATCGCCATTAACTTGGTGTAACCGTAAAAATAGCTTCCCGCCTGCCCCGGCATACGGTAGGTGAAGCGCTCGACTTCTTCCTCGGCGAAAGCGTGCGAGATCACGACATCCTGCTCGAGCACGCGGTAGGCATCGGCCGGTTGCACTTTTCCCGATTGCAGCTCGGGGTCGAGAAAGGCCCGAGCCGCACGGAGTAACTGCAGCTGCAACGTGATCAGTTGTCCTTGCAGCGGTTCGTAGGGATACATCAGATATTCGGAGTATAATCCCCAACCTTCGGCGTTCACGCTGTTGAACGCGTAGCGCGCACGCGCCAAAGAGACTCCGTGCTCCAGCATAGAATCAAATTGCAACTCGTGCCCGGGACGGGCTTCGTGCGCGGTCAAAGTCCACGCGGCCGCATCGAACGTAAAGTCATCGTATTGATCGGAAGTTTTCTGCCCTGGACCCGGAGGAATATTCAAGGGCAGCACGAACTCCCCGCGCTGTCCCGTATTGTGCAGGAAGGGAGGAGGTTGCATATGCGGCGCCGGCTGTTGCGCCGTCTCAGCCGCCGTCGCAATGCGGATCTTCGCCGAGCGACTGGGCAGGGACACAATCTGATGCTGGACAATGATTTGCTCGATCTGATGCAGCCGGTTTTCATAGAAGGGAAGAATCGCATCGCCGACCAGTTGCTGCTTTTTTAATTCCCGAACCACGTCACGATAGTCCGAGGACGGCAGGTTGCGTTGTTTGGCAACTTGAGCGGCCACAGACTTCATCTGTCCCTGGATTTGTGTAAACGCCCGATGCGCCTGGGCCGCCAGCTGATCTGGGGGAAGATCGATCCCGAACTCTTCGAGATTCAGCGCATATTCTTCGGGTGGCAGCTGAAAATCCGTCCGGGCCTTGGGCAGCACATTGGCTCGGGTCCACGCATCGTAGTCGACGAGCTGTGCTTTCAACTTCACATAAGGTTCCTCCCAACCCGTGAGCTTGTATTTCTTCATGAGAGCAGCGATGCCGTCGATGTAGTTGGGATTCCGCGCCAGTTCTGTCTCAATCTCGCCCTTCGCTGGATAGGTCACTTTCGGCCTCGCCATCTGCTCGGTGATGCGTTCTTTCAAAATTTCGGTGAGCGGCCGATATCCGTTTTCCAGACCGGCATACTCGCGAATGCGGGTGACTGCTGCCTGCCGCCGGTCGGACGAAGTCTGGTCATCCAGCAGAATGCGCACTCCGCGGAAAACGTCGAGGCTTGCGTTGAGGAATGGCACGCGGTGGTCGCGGTAATATTGCTGCACGCGCAAATTGAGTTCGGTCTTGCGGATCATGATCTGCAAATCCTGGGCGACTTCCTCCGGTTGCTTCTCGTGCAGGGCGGCTTTCAACTGGCCGAGGACTTCTTCGGTATCGCGCTTCTCTTGATCCTCATCGGCCAGCGTGGGTTGGGAGACTTTGTTGTCGTACTGGCTGAGGCCTTCGTTCGAGCCCACTTCCGGACGATGCTTCAGTTCAACCGCCATCAGCAAGTCTGCATATTTATTGCTGGTTTGCACCCATGCCGGCTGCTTCTGCGCCGAAGCAAAGCTGCACACGAACAGGAAGGCAAACAAAAAAAATGTTATGCGGATCACGAATCCCCCAGGTAGTAAACGAATCAGTAAATCACGGTAAAGACTTGCGCAGCAAGTTGGAAGGCAAAACGCTCACGCAACAATTGAGGAAGAGAGCGGCCCATTCTAACCTCATTGGATCGGAAGGTCAGAATGGGCAAATGTCAAAGCTAATACTTCACGATGGCGGCGAACGACTTCGGATCAAGCGACGCACCGCCCACCAGGGCGCCGTCGATCTCCTCTTCGCTCATCAGGGATTTGGAGTTCTCCGGCTTGACCGATCCTCCGTACAGGATGCGCAGATTGTCGGCGAACTCTTTGCCAAAGATCTCTGAAGCTTGCTCGCGGATCACCAGGTGCGCCTCCGAAGCCAGTTGTGGAGTGGCGGTCTTGCCGGTGCCGATCGCCCAGACCGGTTCGTAAGCAATGATCAGTTTCGCGGCTTTTTTCGCCGAGATCGAATGAAAAGCGCGCACGCACTGCCGCCGGAGTACATCTTCGGTAAGTTCTGCCTCGCGCTCTTCCAGGACTTCACCCACGCAGCAGATTGGGGTCATTCCGGCCTCGAGGGCCGTCTTCAGGCGCAGGTTCACGGTGTCGTCGGTCTCGCCGAAATATTGCCGGCGCTCCGAGTGCCCGATGATGACGTAAGGAACCCCAAGTGTCAGCAGCATGCCTGGCGAAATTTCGCCGGTAAAGGCGCCTTCTTCTTTCCAGTGGACATTTTGTGCGCCGATGGCGACATTCGCTCCCTTGGCGGAGTCGAGCGCTGCGGCAAGATCGATGTAGGGCGGACAAACGACTATTTCGTCGCGATCATGCCCAGAGACCAGAGGTAGAAACTCGCGAAAGAAATCTCGCGTCTGGTCTGGCGTTTTGTACATCTTCCAGTTAGCGGCTATGACTTTTTTTCTCATGCAAGAGCTCTTTTCTATGAAGAAACAGGAATACCGCGGTTCTCGCTGATGCGTTTCAATGCGGCGACGTATGCCGTCACGGTGGCTATATCGAATAGAACGAAGCGGACAAGCTTTACGTGTGTAGAGGTTTGTAATTCGTCAATGGAAAAAGCAATCGCAACCGGCGCAGCTTTGGCGACAGGATAGCCGAAGGCGCCGGTGGAAATCGCAGGGAACGAGATGGACGCGAGTTGATGCTGGTCGGCCAGACGGACGGATTCGCGATGGCAGCTTGCGAGGAGTTCGGCTTCCTTGCGCTCGCCACCGTAATAGACCGGGCCGACAGTGTGAATCACGTGCCGTGCTGGCATGCGCCCGCCGGTGGTGATTACGGCTTTGCCGGGTGGTAGCTGTCCAACCTTGGCCACAATCTGGCGGCATTCCGCCAGGATCGCGGGCCCTCCGGCGCGGTGAATGGCGCCGTCCACGCCGCCTCCGCCCAGCAGGGAAGAATTGGCGGCATTGACGATTGCGTCGGTCGTTTCTTGAGTGATGTCGGCCGGTCCGTCGATCTCAATTCTCTTGCCATCCGAGATCGCAAGCACGAGCGCAGGCCGATTCGCGCTGGACTGATCGGCGTGCATTACTTCTCCGTCAGTGCTTCAACGCCCGGCAGTTTCTTGCCTTCCAGAAACTCCAGCGAGGCGCCGCCGCCGGTCGAGATGTGGGTCATCTTGTCCCCCACTCCTGCCGCGTGAACGGCAGCCACGGAATCGCCTCCGCCCACGATCGAAATGGCTCCCGCGTTCTCCGCCACGGCGCGAGCAATCTTGAATGTGCCCTTGGAAAAGCCGGGCACCTCGAAGACGCCCATGGGCCCGTTCCAGACAATCGTGCGAGCGCTGCTGACTTCTTCGCTGAACAACTCGACCGTCTTTGGTCCGATATCCAGCGCCATCTTGTCAGGCGGAATCGGCTGGCCTTCTCCGACCTGCTGAATCACTGCGTTCGCTTCCGGCTTCATCGCGACGATGTGATCGATCGGCAACAGGAATTTCACATTGTGCTTTTTCGCTTCCGCGAGCAGATTTCTCGCCAACTCGACCTTGTCGGCTTCCAGCAGGGACTTGCCGATTTCCTGGCCTTGCGCCTTCAGGAACGTGTAGGCCATACCGCCGCCGATGATCAGCACGTTCACCTTGTCCATCAGGTTTTGAATGACGCCGATCTTGTCGCTGACCTTGGCGCCACCCAGGATGGCGACGAATGGTTCCTCGGGGTTCTGCAGGGCTTTGCCGAGATATTTCAGTTCTTTCTCCATCAGCAGGCCAGCTGCTGACTGCTTCACGAATTTGGTGATGCCGGCCGTGGAAGCGTGCGCCCGGTGGGCCGAGCCGAACGCGTCATTGACGTAATATTCAGCCAGATTTGCCAGTTGCCTGGCGAACTTCTCGTCGTTAGCCTCTTCTTCGCTATGAAAACGCAAGTTTTCGAGCAGAAGAGTTTGGCCTTTTTCCAACTGGGTGGCTACTTCCTCGGCTTCCGGACCGACGCAATCCGGGCAAAAGCCTACGTTCTCGCCGCGCGCCAGTTCTTTGTCGAGCAGCATGCGCAGGCGTTCCGCTACAGGCTTGAGGCTCATCTTGGGGTTGGGCTTGCCTTTGGGGCGCCCCAGGTGGGAGGCAAGAATCAGCCGCGCTCCATGGCGCAGCGCGTACTCAATCGTGGGCAGGGTCTCGCGAATGCGCGTGTCGTCCATCACCCGACCGTCGTCGAGCGGCACATTGAAGTCGACCCGCATGAAGATGCGATTTCCATTCAGGGGAAGGTCACGAATCGAAAGCTTGGGCATGGCTGGTCGTCCTTTAGCTCTGGCAGTGATTTGGCACGGGCGCCCTCGCCCGCGAAGGCCGGAACTGCTGGTGCCCCATCCTGGCCGCACTCTCGGCGGCCAAGATGGTTCCGTCATTTCTTACAGTCCCTTACTCGCAATGTAGTTGATCAGGTCGCGCACGCGGCAGGAGTATCCCCACTCGTTGTCATACCAGGAGATCACTTTGACGCAGTTGCCGCCGACCACCAGGGTCATGGGAGCATCCACGATCGACGAACGGGAGTCGCCCTTGAAATCGGACGAAACCAGTTCGTGCTCTTCAAATCCAAGATAGCCCTTCAGTGGACCGGATTCCGATGCCTTCTTGAGCGCGGCATTCACTTCCTCTTTGGTGGTCTTCTTCTCAACCCAGGCCACCAGGTCTACCACCGAGACGTTGGGCGTGGGGACGCGCATGGCGAACCCGTCAAGCTTGCCGGCAAGATCGGGGATCACCAGCTTCAGCGCCTTGGCCGCGCCGGTGCTGGTTGGAATCATGGAGAGTGCCGCCGCTCGGGCGCGCCGCAGATCCTTGTGCGGGAAATCGAGGATTACCTGGTCATTGGTGTAGGAATGGATCGTGGTCATGGTGCCGCTGACGATCTTGAACTCATCATTCACAACTTTGGCGACGGGCGCCAGGCAATTCGTGGTGCAGGAGGCGTTCGAAATGATGTTGTGCTTTGCCGGATCGTACTTCTCGTGATTGACTCCCAGCACAAGCGTGATGTCTTCATTCTTAGCCGGAGCGGAGATGATGACCTTCTTCACAGGCCCGCGCAGATGTTTCTTGGCATCATTGGCGTCGGTGAAGCGTCCGGTCGACTCGATGACGACCTGCGCTCCGACTGACTCCCAAGGCAGCGCTGCCGGATCTTTCTCCTTGAACACCTTAATGGTCTTTTTATCAATGGTGATGCTGTCAGCGCCCGCGCTGATGTTGTGCGGCAGGTTGCCCAGAATCGAATCGTACTTGAGCAGGTGCGCCAGCGTTTTCGGTTCGGTCAGATCGTTGACTGCCACGAATTCCAGGTTCGGATCGTTCAGGGAAGCCCGCAGAACGTTCCGTCCAATCCTGCCGAAACCATTGATACCAACCTTGATTGCCATAGTTCCTCCGATCGAAATGTATGAGAGCGCAACAGTAACCGTTCGGGACGCTAACTATAAACTCTTGATGTTAGCAGGGACTCGCGGCGAACGTAAATGCGCCGCGATGATTCTTTGGGGACCGCCATTTCGTTTCGAAACCGTTTCGAAACGCGTGTGTACGATCATTGACAAATCCGCGCGAATGGCATCTGATGCCGCAATTTTGCAAAACCGCAAGCGTCAGAACGAGATTTCCAGGTAGCCGTTGTTGCGTCTCCACAGGAAGGGAATGCGAGCCATCCAGTACTTCCTGCGCACGGACATGCGGGCTCGTTGCCGCTCTTCTTGTCCCGACAAGATTCCGGCAGTCGCCTCGAATTCTTTCCCAGTCACCCTGCCACGAATGGTGCAGGGCGCAATGCGAACCTTTGGGTTGTTTCGGATACGCTTGAACTTCCCAGAGATCTCGCGCGTCATAATGTAGAGCTTTTCCTGCTCTTCGCCGAACCAGACCGGTGTGGACACGCCGACTCCGGTTTTTCTGAATGTGGTCAGCGAAATGTATTTTTGTCCGCGGATCGCGTCGGGTATCGGATTTGCCATGAGCCAATTTTACGCTGCGTCGCGGAGGAACCTGCGATCGCGGTAGACTTATGAAAGAGGTGCGAACCGTGCAGGAGCAGCAAATTGCCGGCAAGGCGAGAATCGTGGGATACGGCATTGGACTGATCGTCGTTGTGGCCACGGTCCTCTGGCGCGTTGTTATCCGCTAGCCATTTCCCATTAGCTGAACCTGGCCGGATTGCCCGAAACTTAGATTCTGTGTTACAAGCCTGAACATGCGCAAATGGATGCGCGAGCGCCTTGAGCGCCGCAAAAAGAAATCATCCGAACAGCCGACTCAGTCTGCTGCTCCGCCGCTGCAACCCGCCTATTTCGACGCCAGTTCCGAATCCGGGCCGCCCGAAGCTGATCCTTCGGATTCCATGCCCGAAAGCCGGGAACCGGAATTTGCTGGCGAGCCGCAGGGGGCTGAGCCACAGGAACCGTCATTCGATCAGCCGTCGGCTCCCGCCGAAAACCAACGTGAATCCCAAGGCGGAGGGCAGGCCTCAAATCGTTCCGGGCGCAGCCGTCGCCGGCGTGGAGGGCGTGGCCGAAGCGGTCGTGGCCGTGAACAAACTCGCGAACCAGGCCGCGAACAAGCCGTCGCCCAGGCCTTTGCCCCTAAATCTGCAGTGCCATCCACATCCGCAGAGGAACCGCCTGAGGGTATAGAAGATGCTTCGCCGCGAGCGGCTGAGCCGGAAACCCTCGCTCCCGTTGCGCCGTCGGCTCCAGTGGCTCAGGCTTCACAACGTGCTCCCAAGGGATTGGTCGTGCTGGCGATCGGTCTCCCAGGGTCGGGAAAAAGCAGCTGGTTCAAGCGGCACAATGTCGTTCCGCTTTCCAGCGATATGGTGCGCGCGCTGCTTTTCGATGACGTGCGCGAGCAGCGCTTTCAGGACTTGGTCTTCTCGAATCTGCGCTCTATGCTGAAAGCGCGGCTAATCGCGCGCCGTCCCATGAATTATGTGGACGCCACCAATCTGACACCCCATGAGCGTCAACACTGGATCAAGCTTGCCAAAGATTACGGCTATGAAGTCCACGCAGTATTCTTCGATGTTCCGTTAGAAGTCTGCATCGAGCGTCACCACCGCCGCGATCGCGTTGTTCCCGAGGACGTCATGCGGCGCATGGCTGCCAAGCTGAAGCCGCCCACATTCAACGAAGGCTTCGCGAAGATCACCGTCGTGCGGGTGAAGAAGAAAGAAGGAGAA
>DAIDGW010000117.1 GCA_027452245.1 Acidobacteriaceae bacterium | reverse complement strand
CTCAGCCAAAACCTCGTCCTTGGTCTGCACCTTCTTCTCCAAGAACTCGATCCGTTTCTGCTTCTCCTCCACTTGGCGGTGAGGACGCTCCTGCGACTGAAAAGCAGCGGCTCCGTTCTCGAACAGTTCCTTCTGCCAGCGGTAGAACACCGTTGGCCGCAGGCCCAGGTCTTCACACAGCTCCGAGACAGGCACTTTGTCCACAAGATGCCGCCTCAGGATGGCTACTTTTTCTTCCGGGGTGAAATGCTTCCGTTCCTTCCTCATACGTTCGCTCCGTTATCTTAACGGACGAACGCTTTCTCCATTTCCAGCTAAGGCAGGACATTCTTAGGCATACCCGATGTAGCAGTTGCCCGAAGATTTTTAGCTCCGCCTGGAGAATGCAGCGGCGCTCGAGAGGACGCCGAAGTTTGCCCATTGCAACTTAGAGGTAAAATCCTCAGCAATTCATGCCAGAAAGATCTCAGCCCATCTATTTCGGATTCACCCGCCCGGAGGCCGCGTGCGCTACATCCTAGCTTTGGATCAGGGGACGACCAGTTCGCGCGCCATTGTTTTCGACGAGAACCTGAATCTTCGTTCCGTTGCCCAGAGGGAGTTCGAGCAGATATTTCCTCAGCCCGGATGGGTGGAGCACAATCCCGAAGAGATTTTCTCTTCGCAAATCGAGGTTGCGATCGAAGCCCTGGATCGTGCTCGCGTGGCGCGAAGCGAAGTCGCGGCGATTGGAATTGCCAACCAGCGTGAAACCACGATCGCCTGGAACCGAAAAACCGGGCGCGCGGTCTCGAACGCGATCGTGTGGCAAGACCGCCGCACCGCTGATTACTGCGCCAGGCTGCGTCGCGACGGTCACGAAAAGCTGATACAGGACCACACCGGCCTGTTGATCGACGCTTATTTTTCCGCCAGCAAAATCCGTTGGATCCTTGACCATGTGGCGGGAACTCGAAAATTGGCTGAAGCCGGCGACCTCGCGTTCGGCACCGTAGATTCCTGGCTACTGTGGAGATTCACCAGCGGCCGGTTGCACGCCACCGACGTTACAAATGCTTCGCGCACAATGCTGTTCAATATCCATCGCAGCGAGTGGGATCGAGAACTGCTTGAGCTTTTCGATATTCCGCCTTCCATTCTGCCCACCGTCCGTTCGTCGAGCGAGATCTATGCAGAGGTGAGCGACGTGCCGAGCCTGAATGGAATTGCAATCGCAGGCATCGCAGGAGACCAGCAAGCCGCACTCTACGGTCAGCACTGCAACCGCCCGGGGTTGACCAAGAATACATACGGTACTGGTTGCTTCATGCTGCAGAATACCGGCGTTCGTGCCGTTGCCTCCAGCAATCGGCTGGTCAGCACGATCGCGTGGAAGGTCGATGAACGCACAGAGTATGCCCTCGAGGGCAGTGTGTTTGTCGCTGGCGCGGTTGTGCAGTGGTTGCGCGACGGACTCGGCCTGATTCGGAGTTCTTCAGAAGTCGAAGCTCTCGCCTGCTCCGTTCCTGACAACGGCGGAGTTTATTTCGTTCCCGCCTTTGTGGGCTTGGGCGCTCCTCACTGGGACGGATTTGCGCGCGGATCCATCTTCGGCATCACTCGTGGCACGACTGCCGCGCATATAGCCCGAGCCGCGGTCGAAAGTATTGCTTATCAGACTGCTGACCTGCTCGACGCCATGCGGAAAGATACGGGAAATCCGGTGGCCGAGTTGCGGGTCGACGGGGGAGCCGCCGCAAACAACTCGCTGATGCAATTTCAGGCGGACATTCTAGACGTGCCGGTTGTTCGCCCCGCGGTAACCGAGACCACTGCTCTCGGTGCAGCTTTGCTGGCAGCCCGCCCCGTGGGAATTCATTTCTCAGAGAGTGCCCCGAACATGCAGCGGCGATTCGAACCCAAAATGCCGCGTACCCGGGCTGCGCAACTGCGGGAGCGGTGGCAGGAGGCCGTAAATCGTACCCAGGGTTGGGAATCGCAAAGCCATTCGTAAGAAATCACCGATTGCACATTGCGGCGCAAATTCCCATACTTCCTTTATGAAAGCCGCGCAGTTGATTTCGCCGCAGAGCATTGCTAATCGTCCGTTGAGAGTTTCCGAGCTGCCGCCGCCCCAACGCACTGGGGGACAGGTTCTGCTCCGGGTCCGTGCCTGCGGGGTGTGCCGGACTGACCTGCATATCGTGGAAGGCGAACTTCCGGCGTTGCATCCGCATGTGACCCCGGGGCACCAGATTGTAGGTGAAATCATTGGCGGTGCCACCGAAGCTCTTCCTGTGGGTTCTCGCGTGGGCGTCTCCTGGGTCGGAGGCACCGACGGCACGTGTCCGGATTGCATTCGCGGAATGGAGAATCTCTGCGACTTTCCAACGTTTACCGGCTACTCCGTACCCGGCGGATATGCCGAATGTGTTTCGGCGCGGGCGGACTTTATTTTTCCGCTGCCTTCCGCACTTGATGACCTGCAAGCCGCGCCCTTGCTCTGCGCCGGGATTATTGGATTCCGCAGCCTGCGCGTGGCTGGCGTGCAGCCAGGTGAACGGGTTGGACTTTTCGGGTTTGGCGCCTCCGCCCACCTGGCTATCGAGGTTTTGCACGCGTGGAAATGTGAAGTGTACGTTTCAACTCGCGGCGCATCTCATCGCAAACTCGCGGGATCGCTGGGCGCACACTGGATCGGAACGGAAAACGAAAAGCCTCCGGTGCCGCTCGACCGGGCGATTACGTTCGCCCCCAGCGGCGATGTGGTGATCGCAGCGCTTTCCAGTCTGCGGAAGGGAGGCGTGGTCGCCATCAATGCCATTCACCTTGACCGGATTCCACAGTTCGATTATGACCACCTGCTGTGGGGAGAGCGGCAGATCCGTAGCGTTGCCAATATGACGCGGGATGATGCCCGGGATTTTCTCGCTCTCGCGGCCCAGATCAATCTGAGGCCGAAGGTCACGGTATTCCCGCTCGACCAGATCAATGAAGCTCTGCTTGCGGTGAAAAACGATTCTATTGACGGTGCCGCCGTGATTACGCTTGTCTGATTGGTAACCCCCGGTTCGCCTAAAACCGCGCTGGTTGCGCCTGCAACCTTTTCACAGGCAACGCCGCCTGGGGAAAGAAATCTCTATTTAGCAAATCAAGCACGCACGTTCTCCGGCAACTTCCGCCAACTTTCCGTTCATTGGGATGCGGCTCACGAACGTTCGTGAAGGAGGGACTGCAATGTGCGACTACTCGCTTATGGCTTTGAAAAACCGACTGGCAACCGATGGAGAAGAACTGATCGTTCACAAATTTGAGGCCTACTCAATGGGCTTTGCCGGCGCAGAAGAAGTTTTGCGGCTCAAAGCGCTGCAACAGGGCCAGGATCAAAATTGGATGGCGCGGATCAAGAGATTTCTGATTCCTGCGCGGGATTGTGAATGTACCGCAGTATGTATTCCTCCGGGAGCGCGTCTGGTCGTGAGAGACATCCCCGAAAAACTGAAGCGCGAGCTACATTTAGAGCGAAACGAGCAGGAGGTGATCTTCACCCAGATCAGCGCGGTCGGGTTCCGCGATGCTATTCGCTTCAGCAACGGGGTAGAACTTCTGATCCAAAGACTCAAGGAAGGACAGCGCGTTAAGGTCGTTTCTGTGGGCTGTGAGGAAACAGTTCTACCCTTCACGGAAGACAGTCACGCCTGGCTGAGTTAGGAAACGCCGCGCAGACCGGCAGCAGCCTGGAAGGAATGACGCAAACAGACTGCAGGTCAGCAATATGCGATTGAGGTCTAAGGTTCGACTTAACGTAAAAGAAGGAACGCCTCAGCGGCATCAGGGTCGGCCTCCCTGGGCATCTCTATTTTGAGTTTCTCAGGGAGGAATCGACATTATGTGCCCGCAGCAAAACGACAATTTCAACGAACAACGCCGAATGGAAGAACTTCAGCGGCGGAGATCTCTCGATCGACCCAGCATCGGCTCGTCCTGGGGTTCCTGGTGGATTCTCCCGGTTGTGATCTTCTTCATCGGGTTGCTCTGGTTCGCGGGTTGGGGTTGGGGATCTTACGGAGGCTGGTGGTGGGGTGCCAGAACGCGCGGCGGCTTCGTACAGCCCGCGAACAATGGGAATACCGGCAATGCGAACAATGGCGCGCTTGCGAACAACAACGGAATGAATCATCAGGCGAATGGCAATCCCGCTTTGCCGGGCAACCAAACCGCGACGAATCAAACAAATGGATCGAATGCCGGCCAAACCAATGCTGCGGCGATTTTGACCGCCAGCAATAAGCAAGGTTTTGTCGGGCAGCAGTTTGAGGTGAGTTCGACGCCTGTGGTGAAAAAAGTGGACGACAGGGTTTTTTGGGTCGGACAGAAGAATGATTCTTCCCCTTTGCTGGTCGTTATGGCCTCTGCCGCCAACAAAACAGCAACCAGCAATCTCCACGATGGAGAATCGTTGAACCTTGTCGGAACGGTGGAAAAGCCGCCCGCCGAAGCCCAGGCGATGCATCAGTGGCATCTGGATCACGCTTCCGCGGCACGACTGGAAAAAGAGGGAGCTTACGTGAGGGCTACGCAAGCAGCAGAAACGCATCCCTGAATGCAATGTTTCAGCATCGGGCGGATTGGCTTGCAGTCCGCCCGATTTGTTTTTTAGTTACTCATTCCGCTATCCCGCTCGCCGCCCTCCAACCGACCCGGCGGCGAAGAAAAATTCCAAGAAATTCACCTAACCTTCATCTAAACCACACCATCAGCGTGATACGCTACGCACCCGCGCATTTGCGGGCTAAATCTGAGCAAGGGACACACGATGCCAGAACGCACTCCTGCCGTAGCGATAACAGAGCCGACAAACCGCTGGACCATCGCCGTGGCTGGCGTCATCATGCAGGTCGCCCTGGGCGCGGTATACGCCTGGAGTGTTTTTCGGATTCCGCTGACGAAAACCTTCGGCTGGACTATTTCTCAAGTAACCCTTGCCTTCACCATCGCGATCTTCATGCTGGGTTTCGCGGCTTTCGCGGGCGGGTTGTGGATGCGTAAGTCCGGCCCAAGGCGAGTCGCCATTGCGGCTGGAATCCTTTACGGCGCAGGCGTTTTCCTCGCGAGTTTCTCCGCGGGCAATCTTTATTGGCTTTATTTCTCGTACGGCATTCTCGGCGGGATTGGAATTGGACTTGGCTACATTGTGCCGGTCGCGACGCTTGTGCAATGGTTCCCGGATAAGCGCGGGATGATTACCGGGTTGGCCGTCGCGGGGTTCGGAGCGGGGGCCCTGATCACCGCTCCCATCGCGAGCCGGCTGATTGTGAATGTCGGAGTGCTGAAGACGTTTGCCATCCTGGGAATCGCATATTTCATTGCGGTCACGCTTTCGGCGCTGGTGATGAAAAATCCTCCTGCCAACTATCGTCCGGCCGGATGGACGCCGAGCGCGGCACAGAAGAAGCAGCGATCGGCCAAGACCTACACCATGGGTGAATCTTTGCGCACCTGGCAATGGTATGGACTCTGGACTCTGCTGTTTCTCAACACTTCGGCGGGAATCTCGATCATTTCGCAAGCCGCTCCCATGGGCCAGGAAATCGCAGGGGTGAGCGCGGCCATTGCCGCTGGGCTGGTCGGAATCATCTCGATCGCGAATGGTTCAGGCAGATTCCTGTGGGCGTGGTTTTCTGATCTGGTGGGGCGCCGCTGGGTTTTTCTGATGATGTTTGTGATTCAGGCGGTTGTCTTCGGAATCCTGCCGCGAGTGCAAAGCTTTGCTGGATTTACCGCTCTCTGTGTCGTCGTCCTGCTTTGCTACGGGGGTGGTTTCGGAACCATGCCGGCTTTCGCCGCCGACTACTTTGGCCCAGAGAACGTGGGTTCGATTTACGGTCTGATGCTCACCGCCTGGGGGTTCGCCGGGGTTTTTGGGCCCATGCTGATTGCGCACATCCGCCAGACCACGGGACACTACTCGCTCGCGCTTTATATCATCGCGGTGATCATGCTGTGCAGCGCGGCGATTCCCCTGGTGGTCCATCCTCCAGACGTGACTGCCAAGAACGTGGAGGAGCACGTCGCAGCATAAGAAGTAACGACCTTTGTGTCTCGCGATCTGGCTCGCCGGGGTACTATGCTTAGGTGGCGAGCAGCGCAATTCAGTCTGAGGTGAAATCTCCGGCCCCGCTTCGATGGCCCAATTCCACTCTCAGCGCGGCCCGCAGGAATCCGCTGGCCACGATGGGGTTAGTTCTTGTCGTCGTGTTTGCCGGTTTCGCGGCTTTTGCGCCTTGGATTGCTCCCTACGATCCGGCGGCAATCAATCTGCCGATTCGTCTCGATCCGCCCTCGCACGCGCACTGGTTGGGCACGGACGAACTGGGCCGCGACATCCTTTCACGCATCATCTACGGCGCACGCATCTCCATGGTCGTCGGCACGAGCGTGGTAGCCAATTCACTATTGCTGGGACTCATCATCGGTTCGGTCGCCGGATATTACGGCGGACGCATCGATCGCTTTGTAAATGTGGTGGTGATGAACGCGTTCTTATCCTTCCCGGGAATTTTGCTGGCCATCGCGTTCGTCGCCTTTCGCGGACCGGGTATTTTCAACCTGGTGATCGCGCTTTCGCTGGGCGGCTGGGTGGGCTATGCGCGCCTGGTGCGTGGACAGGTGCTGGCGGTCCGGGAGCGTGAATTTGTCGAGGCGGCCCATGCGCTCGGCGCCTCGGATCTGCACATTATCGTGCGCCACATTCTGCCGAACATCATTCAGCCTGTGATTGTGCAGGCCGCGATCGGCATGGCGGGAGCCATTCTCGCGGAAGCTACCATGAGTTTTCTCGGGTTGGGCGTTCCGCCTCCCACCGCGAGTTGGGGAACCATGCTCAATGACGGTCGCGCCTACCTGTTCGGGGCGCCGCACCTGGTTGTGTTTCCGGCACTGGCGGTCATGCTGGCGGTTTTGTCGTTCAACTTCATCGGAGACGCATTGCGCGACTACCTCGACCCCCGGGCGCGCATTGAAGCAGGTATTTAGCGAGTTCGGTTTTCCACACCGGCGGCCTCGGAAGCTGGTGACTGGCATCACAGACGAAGCCGCCATCCCACACAAAGAATTAAGCATCGAAAGCTGCTGTCATATCGCTCTCCTGCACATGGGAGTCCGGTGCTGAGTGAAGGATGAGCCGAGCCGGAAGCGAGGTGTCTATGCCTCGAACGCGCGTGGTGGGTATTGCAGCTGTCAGTCTGATTCTTGCCACTCTGATGACGTTTCCTCTCGCCAGGGTACTGGTCTATAGCCGGGACTTGCTGTTCGTAGCGGCCGTGATCGTGGTTTCGCGCTATGCAGGAATCACCGCGGGGCTGATTGTGTCGTTTCTCTCGGTCCTGATCTTCGATTGGTATTTCGACAACACGCCGCACGTTCTCGACTTCAGCGTGGGCGGAGTGGTACGGGCGGTGGTGTTCGGGTCGCTGTCGGTGCTGGTGGCGTCGCTCGAACAACACCGACTCCAGGTAATGGATCGGCTGCTGGAGTCGAACCGCACGTTGCAGCGGGCACTGCAGGAGATCAAAACATTGCGCGGGCTTTTGCCCATCTGCATGCACTGCAAGAAGATCAAGACCGAAAGGGAGCATTGGGTTGAAGTCGAGGAGTACGTGCGGAAGCACAGCGAGGCGCAGTTCACGCATGGACTTTGCCCTTCTTGCTACCAGAAGTATTATCCGGATGCGTACAGCCAGAAGCCGCATCCGGAGATACGGTGAAGGGGGGAATCTTACGGTCCCGTTTTGATTTTTGGTGTAAGAAACACAAGTTGCCAGCCCAATTCTGTCAAAGTTTCTGAATGGAGTGGAACTCAGCGCTCCTTCTCGAATTGAATGCCGCGGGCAGCCTGGGTAAATATGCGAAAGCCGAGAATTCTCCCGCCTGAGTCGCGTTCAAAAACGAACCTGCCGAAGCCGCCGGCATCGAATTCGTCCTTCGCAATGGAAGTCAATTTCTGAGGAGGATTGCCGCCGTTCCTTAGAGTTAACGTTTCTTTTTCGATGGACAAACGGTAAACCGTGTCGAGTTCGGCGCTGCGAAAGCGTCCCGCATAGGAAGCGAATACAGGCTCGCCCAGGTGGAGATCCTCAATTCTGCGGCCAGAAAAGTAGGTCTCCTGCCCCACATCGAGCTTGGCGTGCATGACGCCTTTAGAGGAGTCAAAAGTGATCACATCACTTTGCAGGTCGTAAAACTGGTTGGCGCTGATCCGGATGAGCGTTGCGCCCCACGCCATCAGATTGCCGTCTGACGCCGTAAACGTGTACATCAAATGAGTGCGCGGATCAAGATACTTGCCCGCGAACATGGCGGGATCGGGAAGGCTCTGGTTGCGGGAAGCTTTCTGAGCGCCCGCTTCCGGTTGCATCCTATCTGCTAAATAGATGCCGGCGACCTTGCGGGCAAGATTTTCGGGCACGGCACTGGAAAGATTGCAGAGACAGTTCACAGAGAATTTCTGCTCCGGGAAGCGCAGGAGTTCGGTGCGGTATCCGAAGAGCGCGCCACCATGTTCCACGATCGGCAGGCCGCGATAGCTTCCCAAGACGAGCCCCATCGCATAGCTGACCTTGTTGCCGTCGTTGAGCACGCCGGGCATTTGCAACTCCTGCACGAGCGTTCCTTTGCCGAGCCGGTTGGCATAGAAGTTCCTGTCCCAGAGAAGCAGGTCATCCATCGTGCTCATGAGACCGCCGGCACCGACCATTTCAAAAGTTGTGGACCAGTCCACGTGAAAGGCGCCGCGAGGAGCAGGATCGTAGGCGGCAACCCGGCCGGGCACCACGAGCGTGTGGTCGTCGTAGAAAAGCGTGTGCGACATGCCGAGAGGCTGGAAAATGTTTTCGGCGGCGAACTCGGCGAGCGACTTCCTGGTTGCCCGCTGTACTACCATGCCGAGCAGAAAGTAATTGGTGTTGCTGTAAATCCACTCGTCGCCGGGGACGTTGTTCAGTCCTCTTTGGCGAACCACAATTTTGAAAATCTCTTCGGGAGAATTGAAGTCCGCTGCGTCATGACCCGAGAGACCGAGAAGCGTGTAGAAGTCGCGGAGGCCGCTGGTCTGGTGAATCATCTGCCGCAGGGTCACGACATGACCATAGTCAGGAAGCTCCGGGATGTATTTGCGCACGTCGTCATCGAGCGAGAGATAACCTTTTTCGGCCGCAAGCACTACTGAGGCAGCCGTGAACTGCTTCGAGACCGAACCCATGTAGAAGACGGACTGCGAGGAAAGAGGGACGGCGAGTTCGAGATCCGCCAGGCCGTAGGTTTTGCGGTAGAGGAAGCTTCCGTCGCGAATGACGCCTAAGGAGCAGCCCGGCGATCCCGGTTGGTTGTAGAGGGAAAAGATCTGATCGACACTCGCGACCGCCGAGTTCTGCGCAAAGACGGCGGCATTCAAGAGCATTCCGAGGGCGAGGTTCGCGAAGATGAATCTGGCCGGAAGTCGCATTCGAGAATCCTAATCCAATAGCGGAATTTCGGGCGTGCGACTTCAGGCTGCGGCGCTGGTGTTTTCAGATTCCGATTGCTTGGCGGAGTGGCGGCTTAACTCGGATGCATCGAGCAGGCGATTTTGCAGCAGTCCGAAGAAGAACAGATGATTGGGATGCGGACGATGCCAGGGCATGAGCGCGAGCAGAATGATCACGACGGCCAGCAAGACGAGTGGAAGGATTACCGACATACTGGCTCACCCTGTTCCCCATGCTAGGCTCCGAATGTTGCGCGGATGTTAAATGCGGCGGCAAGATGCCCGTGATCGCAATCACGTCGTGCAAGCGGCAGGAAACGCTGGATTTGGCACGGCATTTCGGGATTACAGGAGTGTTAAAATGAGAGTGATCCTTCAACAATGCATCGTCATTCCAAGTTCATTTAATAGGTTTCACTTTTCAGCGATTCCGGGGCATTCATATGAGCGCGGCAAGTATTCATTTATCCGAACGACTCAAGAGATTAGGGTTCGCACGAGAAAAGCAGATCAAGCTATATGGATCACAATTTGAGGTGGTGGGTGATCCGATTGTGATGAGCGAGACGGTTGTGTTCTTCGATGCGATCGAACAGAAGTCGGGCGAACTGATGCGCGTGCGTATCCCCTTGACGATTGTGCATATGGCGGCCCAGCAGGCCGAAATAGCCAGCGCGGCCTGAGTGCGGGTTGCCTGTCCCTCCCCTTACGAAAGCTGTCCCGCGCCCGATTTACTTTCGTCTTGGCTGCAGGATTGGTTTCCCATCCCGGAATTTTCGGCGCAGCCGATAAGATCACTGGTGGTCGTGATTCCAATCACAGACAGTCCGGGGCCCCTGCGGGAATCTGTCGCAAAGGAGTCGCACGTTCTTCCCATGTCCAAGCTAAAGCTTTCACTCGATTTAAGAAAACAGTTGAAGACCATTGCGCGGCAGAGTTCTGCGGTCCGAGGCAAGGTGCTTTTCCATGAAGGAGATCCAGTGCGTGGGGCATTCTTGATCCGGAGCGGCTCGGTGAAGTTGAGCCTGGAAGGGGCGGCCAAGTTGTATGGCACACGTACGGTGGGCGCGGGAGACATCTTCGGGCTCCCTGCCACGGTGTTAGGAAAACCATATAGCCTTACGGCAAAAGCGCTTAAGGATTGCGACCTGTATTTCATCCCGCGGGCGAAGCTGCTGAAGTTGCTGCGTCAAGACCCGCGAGTGGGGTATCAGGTGGTGCGGATATTGGGCAGCGAAATCAACCTGATGCGAAGTGCCGCGCAGAAAATTCCCAGGCCCGACGCTGGCAAAACTCATTCCAGCATTCACTAAACGAGGAGCGGCGGCGGTACAGCAGTCTACTGCTTGTGTGATGATGCGCTCCCACATGCTTGCATTCGGAAGTCTTCCCAGAAAATCAAAAACCGAGCTGTCCCGCTCAAATTAAAGCGGGATTGACGGCTACCCGCGCCGTTCGTATAAATCGCAAATCCGCGCGAGCAGTCTCACTTGAACCCGTGAATAACTGGGCATGAGCGCCGGTGCGCGTCCACCGATGGAGTGTGGCAGGCACCAGCCTGGGACCGATTACCCCGTGTATGCTGTCCCATTGGTGCAGCGCTTTTTATGACCATACTCGATCTCTGTTCTTATCTGGGCCTGGCAGCAACGGGAGCCGTGACCCTCAATCTGCTGCTGGGCATGCTGATGTCACTGCGTTACAGCCCGCTCCGGTTCTGGCCTCATCGCCACATCAATCTGTTCGAACTGCATCAATGGACTGCCTATGCCACGGTGGCGCTCACGCTTACGCATCCGGCAGTGCTGCTATGGGTGCGGGCGCCGCATTTTCGCGTCTTCGATATTGTCCTTCCGATCGACTCGCCTCTCCAGCCGAAGATTAACCTGGCGGGCGCGGGGGCACTCTATCTGCTGCTTGTGGTCTTTCTCAGCTCGCTGCTGCGGCTGCCGATCGGGCGGCCCATTTGGCGCAACCTGCACTATCTCGTATTTCCCGCCGCGGTGCTGCTGTTTGTGCACAGTATCTTGACCGACCCGAACCTGAAAGACGGGCGTCCCGACCTGCTGGATGGCGGGAAGATTTTCATCGAGATCTGCACGCTGCTCAGTATCGCCGGCACGGCGGTTCGCTGGGCCATGCGGGGGCGGGGATTGCGCCCGCTTCCGGCGGAAATCGGGGAGCCATCTGCCGCGCCCGTGCCGGAAACGACGGCGTGAAAATGGGAGCCGGAGCTATTTCTGTGGGTGGGATGCGGGTACGGCGGAAAGACACGTAGGTGCGGAGAATGGGCTTCTCTCACCATTTCATCTGCTCTGCTTTATCACAAGACCTGACGGCGCGCGTCGGAGAGAGCTGACCTATCCAAAAGTCCTAGCGCGCGACTCATATACTCAGCTGTCGTAGATCCTCTAATAGGGACATCTGGGAAAGGACAATGGCCGAACGACTCACTCGAAAAGCGCTTTACGATTTGGTCTGGTCTCAACCGATGATGACGCTTTCCGCTCGGTTCAAGATTTCCGATGTCGCTCTCAAGAAGACCTGCGCACGGGCACCTGCGGTGGATGTTGGACACCTACAGCCGCAAGTTCCGGGCTGAGTCGTTCTCGAAGATGAATCTGTACGGATTCATTGCCGCTCAATTCGGGGATTAAGGTCTTAGGTGCGATCCTATAGCCTAATTCGACCTTGGTTCAGTGAGAACAGAGGGTTGCCTCGCTTCGGCGGCCTTCGCCGGTTTGCCCCACGCTTCATACATCTGCACGATCCATTCGTGGGCGCTGTTCAGATAACGGCGGTTCGCGGCTGGAATCAGGTCCTTTCTTTCCAGCATGCCTCGATAGCCTTCCAGCAACAGCGGTTCTGCTTCGGCGTATCTCTTCATCTCCCGCCAGGCTGGCTCCCAGCCGGCTCTCGGTCCAGAAACGCGGCCAGTTCTCCGATTGCATGTTTCGTTCAATTGCCTCAGTATCGCGGGCGAGCGCCTGGCACTCCGTGAACTTAGCCTGCGACTGGTAGGCCAGTGCCAGATCGTCGGGAGAGGATAAAGTTGCTGGGGGTTGCAGCACTTGGCTTCCGATGAAATAAAGGCAACCCTACGCTATCAGTGGGCGCCTGTGGTGCTATTGTTCTGCCGGGTGCGATATGAGAAGACTCACCCCGACGGCGGCGCAACCGAGTTCCGCATCCGCAGTTCGGTCGGCAATACGATTCTTTGGGGGGCTTCACGAGAACCCACAATGCGATCCGCCAGCAGCCGGGCAGCGGTTGCACCCAACTGGTATCCAGGTTGATGTACGGTGGTTAGAGGAGGGGCGGTGAACTCGGCAAAATCGAGGTTGTCGAAACCCACAATAGAGATTTCATCGGGACAGTGAAGTCCCACTTCGCGTGCCGCCAACAAAGCTCCAAGTGCCATCAAATCGTTGCACGCAAAGATCGCAGTTGGTCTGGGCAGCATGCATAGAAGTCGTTTTGCGGCTACGTGCCCGCTACTGCGCTCGAAGCGTCCCTCTTGGATGTAGTTTGCATCAATCGGGACGTTAGCCTCTGACAATGCGCGTTTGAATCCGTTTAATCTTTCCACCGCGTTTTCCAGGTGGAGTGGACCGGTGATTACGGCCAGTTGACGGTGCCCCATCCTCAACAAATGGCGCGTCGCGCTGTAAGCCCCGGCTTCGTTGGCGACTAATACGACATCGCCGTTCCAGCCTTGTGCCTGGCGATCGAGGCAAACTACTGGAGGGCCCGAAGTCTTGGCGCTAAAATGCGTCGCCATATCGCTGTCCACCGAGGGAATTACCAGCCACCCGGCCGGTCGATAGGATTGCATTTCATTAAGGTAGAGGCTTTCTTTGCGATGATCATTGTCTGAGTTACACAGCACGAGACGATACTTATATTGAAATGCAACATCCTCGACGCCACGTATCACAGCTGGAAAGAAGGGATTGGTCACATCGGGAATCATCATGACCAGCATACTGGTCTGATTACGCCGAAGGCCTCTCGCCAGCTGACTGGGCTGATAACCGAGGCTGCGAATCGCGTCCAGTACACGAATCCGCAATTTCTCACGAACGTTTGCCGTTTCGTTGATAACGTGTGAGACGGTACCGATCGAAACGTTCGCTTTTTTCGCGATTTGCCGGATTGTAATTGGGCGCGACATTGAGCGCGACATTCAGTAATTGGAATAACAATTTAGCAATTCAACTTGCCGCGCCATCCACGGTCGAGGCCGATCCGGCGTAAGTTCCGCCGATGCGCAATGCAGCCACCAATCTCAGCAGACCGTGCCCCGCTCTTCCGATGCGCGTTACATCGTGAGACAGGAAATGGACGACCTGCTGGGCCCATGCAGGACCTTAAAGCTTGTCCGTGGGCACACGGAGTGGTGGGGCGTAAGCCCGAGGAATTATAAAACGTTTCAATCCAGATGCAAGGATTCTTTCGGCCGAACTGTGCGCCGGGGAAAGTGGGGTTTCGCATGCGATGCTTCTCTTTTCTTTGGGAAATGCCTCTCCTGCAAGGTGGGTGGGTACAGGAAGGCAGCCCTCGTAAAAAGTTTCCGTAAAAAGTTTTCTTGACAACTCTGAATTCTTTGTTTAGGTTTGCTGCCGCTGTGGGATGAAACGTTTCAAAAGATTCTTACGGGAGCGCGGTACCGCAGTATTCGCCGCTGGCCACTTCCTGTCTTGCGGCCGTTTAATAGCTGGTTTCTGGGGCGCGTACAGGTTCCATTCGTCAGAGGGCCGCGCCGCCGGTTCTCGAAGATGTTGGGGTGGCTATGTCTTTACTGGGTCCTGGGTTGGAAGGTTGGACGCCCCATGGAACATCGATTAACGCGGAAGTACGTATCAGCCGGATGAGGGGAACAATTTGAACATGCGAGTTCTGAGATGGAACTGCGTACTGTGGTCGGTCATATTCTGCTTCACCTTTACGTTAGGGGCGCAGGCGCAGAAGCGCTATGTGGTGATTGATCAGGATGCGTTCGGACCCGCGGGAACCGATATGAACTCCATCCTCGTCTTCCTGCAATCACCGAATGTCGAAGTGCTGGGGATCACTGTTGTTACCGGCGATGGCTGGCGAAATGAGGAAGTAGCGCACACGCTGAGGCTGCTCGAGCTTGTCGGGCGGACGGAAATCCCGGTCGTTCCGGGGCGCGACAGGCCTATGATCCGCACGAAAGAGTGGACCGCACTTTGGGAGCAGATGTACGGAAAAGTTGTGTATCAGGGTGCGTGGACTCTGTCGCACTCCGCGCACGATCCGGACGAAGTCCCCAATTTGCGGGAAGGGAATCCGAAGATTAAGGCGTCCGGCGAAGATGCAGCGCATTTTCTGGTTCGCATGGTTCGCAAGTACCCGCACCAGGTGACCGTCTATGCAGCCGGCCCAATGACCAACATCGCAGCCGCGATTCTTTTGGACCCGGAGTTTGCTTCGCTTGCCCAGGAATTAGTCATCATGGGAGGCAGCATTAATCCACATACTAACGACCCCGAGTATCTCGACAGCCCGCGCCACGAATTCAATCTGTGGTTCGATCCGGAGGCCTCCAGCATCACTCTCCATGCTCCTTGGCGGAAGATCAGCGTTACCACGGTAGATGTTTCGATCGAGACGCACTTAACTCCGGAAATGCTCACTGAGATTGGAAAGTCACGAGAGCCTGCAGCCCAATACATCGCACGCTACACGCAAAGGCCGGGCGATTATCTTTGGGACGAGTTGGCGGCAGCCGCTTGGCTCGATCCCACCTTAATCACCAGGGAGCGATACCTCTACATGGATGTAAGCGTGGATAAAGGCATCAGTTACGGAGACACGCTTGTCTGGGGCGACCACGACAAACCATCCATTGCCTTGCAGAAGGCACACGTTCAAATGGATGTAGATTGGCCAAAATTTCGGAACATGTTCGTACGGCTCATGTCAGCACCTACCCCGAATGCAAAAGACCCTCAGATGGGAAATTCGGGGCAGAGCGTGGGCAAGTAAGTCTTAGGACAGTTCGGTATTCGCTTCCATAAAGGGGTTGGAAGCGACTTAGGTCGGAATTCCATCCGTCTGCTCTGGGGGCTGAAGGAAATTCGAAATCCGCGCAAATTGCACTTGTTGCGCCACATGGGGGAGACTATGCGAAAAAGCAGAACATGGCTGAGTGTTGTACCAGCCCTTCTGGTGTTGACTTATTCTGTTGCGTTTGGACAGGCAAACGGCACTTTTTCCGGCACAGTCTCTGACAAGACAGGTTCCCTAATCACTGGCGCCACTGTTACGGTCACCTCCCAGGGCACCGGTCTGGTTCGCGAGGTCAAGACCGATGCATCCGGACATTACCTGGTTCCATTACTGCCAGTTTCCAACTACACCATTCAAGTCGCGTCCCCTGGCTTTCAAACCATGGAGCAGAAAAACATTGAACTTCAGGTGAACGAGTCCCGCGAAGTCAACTTCACGCTTGTTCCCGGGGCGGTCACCGAGAACGTCGACGTGACTGCGAACGTCGTGGCGGTGGAAACGACGAATCCCACGCTGGGGCAGGTTATCAACTCGCAACAGGTGGCGGAACTTCCTCTCAATGGCCGCGACTTCGTGCAACTGGCTACATTAACCCCCGGCACCGTACAGGAGACCAATCCCAACAGTTTTTTTAATGGCGGCCCCAGTAGCGAGGTCTCGGCTCGCGGGTCCTACTCGCTTTCCGTCGGCGGTTCGCGCGCACAATCGACTGACTGGTTGCTGGATGGCAACGACAACAATGAATTGACCGCGGGAGGCATCGCGATCTTGCCATCGATTGACGCCATTGAGGAATTCAAGGTTCTGACCTACAACTATTCCGCGGAATATGGCACACGCGCGGGTCCGACGGTATTGGTGACCACCAAGTCCGGCACGAACGGGTTTCACGGTTCCGTCTTTGAGTTCTTTCGGAATACGCAACTGGATGCAAGAAGCTACTTTGCCAGTTCCAGAGAACAGTTCAACCTGAATCAGTTCGGCTTCGCTCTGGGCGGTCCTATTCAGAAAGACAAGACGTTTTTCTTTGTCGACTATCAGGGAAAGCGACAGCGCCATGGCATACCCTTCGTGGGATTAGTTCCAACTGCAGCAATGATGAATGGCGACTACCGTCTGGGGCCGTACGGTGATGGCACCGATGCCAACAACAACCCGCTGCCGCTGCTGACAAATCCCTACGCGCAAGCGGGGGATCCTGCAAACTTCCAATGCGTGCCAGGCACTGAAACCCTTCCTGTGGCTACATCGGAACCGGTGAACGCCCATGGGGGGCAAGCAGTCGGGACCCCTTGCAACGTAATTCCCGCAGCACTTTTCGATCCAGTAGGTTCGCAAATGATCAAATTCTATCCAGCGAACAACACAGTCGATAAAGGTGCGCAAGCGAACTATAGCGATGTGCCGGTCAGAAAGTTGAACGAAGACGAATTCGACATTCGCCTGGATCATACTTTCTCCACGAAAGACTCGATCTTCGCGCGTTTCAGTTACGATCAGGCCACGTCATTCGTTCCCGGCGGCAGTCCCGGATTCGCGGAGCAAAATCCGTTCGCCAGCACGCAAAGCATCACCAACCATGGACGCAACGTTGCGATCTCTGAAACCCACGTGCTTTCAACCAGCACCATTAACCAGTTCAGCGCCGGCTACAATCGAATCTTCAATCACATTCTTTCTTTCGGCAACCGCAGTTGCGAAGGCGCGAAGCTTGGAATTCAGAATGCAAATCTAGGCTCAGCCTGCGATCAGTACACAGGGTTGCCCCCGAGCTTGAACCAATCCACCAAAGACTGCATCAGTTGCGGATTTACATCCACCCAGCTGTTCGGGGGCTATTACTCGCTGGGAGATCGGGCTTTCGCTCCGTTCCAGGGTGGGACCAACGTGTACTCGGTCTCCGATGCCGTCAACATGACGCGTGGCAGCCACAATATCAGTATCGGTGGCGGCATCCGCATTAACCAGATGAACATACTTACCAATGGCTTCCAGGACGGCTATTTCCTGCTTTTTGGGTCGTACACGGGGGATGCCTCGGCTGACTTGCTGCTTGGGCAAGTTGGCGGCGCGATTCATGATCAAACCTTCAAAGGAGCAACAACGGGGCGGCGCTGGAAATTGTTTCGTCCGTATGTGCAGGACGACTGGCGAGTTAGCAAGAATCTGACCCTCAACATGGGGCTGGCCTGGGCCTTGGTTACTCCCATCACCGAAGCTCAAAATCGGCAGGCTAACTTCGATTTCAACACCGGCAAGTTCCTGATCCCCGGCCAGAACTCTGATGGCCGCGTGGGGGTGCAGTTTGACAAGACGGCGCTGGAGCCGCGCTTCGGCTTCGCTTGGAAGCCGTTCGGCAATGACGCCACCGCAGTACGCGGCGGGTATGCTATTTTCCACGACTCCTCCTGGAACCAGGGATCGGTTGGACTCTGGCAGAACCCACCCTTCTACGCTGAGACGGATAACTTCAACGGGCTCTGCCCTTACCACAACGCCAGTTCCCCGAACCCGCAGGATTGCGGCCTGGCGCGCAGCTTCCTTCCGGGATTTACTGCTCCGCCGAATCCCTATCAGTTCACCGGCACTATTCAGTCGCAGAATCTGAACTTCAAATTAGGACGCGTGCAGCAGTTCAACTTGAATATTGAGCGTCAACTCCCCGGCAATGTGGTTCTGACGGCGGGGTACGCCGGTTCTCACAGTTCACACATCTGGGTAGACGGGATCAATCTCAACGTCGCATCTCCGACCGCATGTTTCCCAACCATCGGCGGAGTCGCGAATCCGCTCTATGATCCCAATTACCACCTGGGCTGCGGCATTAACAAGGTTCCCTGGGGACCTCCGACGTTCGCGTTCCCTCCCGTCATTGCCAACCTCAACGACATCGGATCCGCGCGCTACGATTCGCTACAGGTTAAGCTTGAAACGAACCGTACGCGGCAGGGACTTTACGCCCTCGTGAGTTACACCTATGCACGCAACTTCGATTCAGGTTTCCCGGATAATGTGGGAACCAGTACCGGTGCCACATATTGGCCTCTTCCCGGGACACAGCGCGCGGACTGGGCACTCTCGCAGGTCAATCTCAAACACAACTTATCGGCGAGTGTTACTTACCAACTCCCCTTCGGAAAAGGCAAGGCATTCGGCGGCAATTGGAACGGAGTAACCAATGCAGTCGCGGGGAACTGGGAAGTCGACGTAATCGAGAGAGTTCTCTCTGGTTTTCCGGTGTTTGTCTACGACAGCGCCGATGCCTCCGGCGTCGCCTTTAACGAAGGTGGCAATAATTGGAATCGCCCGGACCAGGTTTGCGATCCCAAGGCAAGCAATCCGACTCTCGACAAGTGGTTCAACACCCAGTGCTTTGTGCAGGCTGCACCCGGCAAGCTAGGGAACGCAAACCGGACCCCGCTTTACGGCCCTGATTTTGTGAACACTGACTTTTCCGCGATCAAGCACTTTCTTCTGCCCTATCGCGACGGGATGGGACTGGATTTCCGGGCCGAGCTCTTCAATCTGTTCAATCATCCACAATTTGGATTACCCAATGCAGATCGCGCAGGATCGGTGGGACAGTTCGGGCTCATCAACACCACGGTCAACAACCCCCGGGTGATGCAGTTCGCCCTGAAACTGAATTTTTAGCTGCATGGATACCCAAGGAGCCTAGCGCCATGAAACCTCCGCACACCCGACGCGAATTCCTCTCCCGATCTGCGGCAGCAGTCCTTAGCAGCAAGCTGTTCCCTGGGATAGAATCGGCCTCGGCAAAGACGCACTCTGGAAACGCGGTCGCCTCCTCCGGCGCTGCTCCTCGCCGTATCATCATTGACACTGATCCGGGTGTAGACGACGCGATGGCGATCTTCCTCGCTCTCCGTTCTCCCGAGCTGAAAGTCGAGGCCATCACTGCCGTTTCGGGCAACGTGCCACTCGATCTGACCTTGCCCAACGCTCTGCGACTTGCGGAAATCGCCGGACGAACGGACATTCCTATCACAGGAGGGGCCAGTGTTCCGTTGGTTCGCAGGCTGATCACGGCGAAGTATGTGCACGGAAGCAACGGTCTTGGCGGAGTCGATTTCCCGGAGCCGAGTCTCAAGCCCGTCGCTGAAACTGCAACCCAACTCATCTCGCGGCTCGTTCGGGCCAATCCCGGAGGGATCACAATCGTTGCGATAGGGCCGCTCACCAATATCGGCACTTTGCTCCGCTCCGATCCTGAAATTGCCCGCTTGATTCCGCAGATCGTCATCATGGGAGGCTCGCTGTCGGGCGGCAACATTACTCCGGCGGCGGAATTCAACCTCTACGTTGATCCGGAAGCCGCGCGCATCGTCTTTGACAGCGGAATTCCGCTGACCATGGTCGGCCTCGACGTCACAGAAAAGGTTCTACTCCGAGAAGAGCATATTGTGATGCTTGAGCGAGTGCAGAATCCCGTGAGTCAGGCCGCGGGTAAAATCATGCGCGCTACGCTAAACCGTGCTCACAGGGGAATCGACGCCACGGTCATTGCCATGCACGACCCGCTGACCGTTGCCAGCCTCATCGATCCGCAACTTCTCAAATTGCAGGACTATTACGTGGAAGTGGAGACGGAAGGCGAGTTTACGGCGGGTATGACGGTAGGCTATGCACACGCCCCGGTGCGTCCATCCGCTCCAAGGGCAAATGCAAACCCTCCCCAGCCGGATCCCGATAGCTCTTTTCATCCCAATGCCAAGGTTGCGGTCGGGGTCGATCCGGACCGCTTTTTCAACCTCCTGATGTCGCGGCTAACGAGCTAGATGGACGCCAACCCCTGCCCGGCCTTGTCCAGTTCTTTGCTTTGACCCACATTCATTCCTGTCATGTCGATGCGAAGTGGCGCTGCTGGGGGCCTCGAGGAGAGTACGGCCATCGTTAGTTTGTGGCCCGGAAGGCGACCGGGAAGACTTTCGCCTTAGCTGCGCGAGCCCGATCTCGACGCGACGCTGACACCCGATGGCAAAACACTGCGCGTCTACGGAGTGAATTCCACTCCAGACCGGCGCAAGATTCGATTCTGCCTGTCGCAACCAAAGACAGCGATGGTGTCCGATGGCTGTCGTAATTTTGCTTCGGCGCCCTACGGCAGGCGCGGGTCCGAAGGCTTCGATGCCAGACGTATCACGACAAAAGTTTCTAAACCGACTGTTGGCTACGCCAGGAGGCCCCAGCTATCCCAGCATCTTTGTAAATATGCGGGTTTCCTGTCTCCGGTTCTCGGAGAGACAAGAGGCACAGAATTGGGCACAGTCGGACCGAACCCTACTTAGTTGCCGTTGTTAGGATGTCACCGCAGTCTTTGCAACTTTTTCCCGAATTCAGTGAGCTGGAAAAAGTGCAGGAAGCTGGTGGTGGGGTTGCTTATACGGGGGCGTTCGCGGATAGCCGGTAAGAACAACCGTCCGGGATCTCCCATGCGAGCATGTGGTACTGGTTCCCGGTCCTCAATTTGGGAGTATCCATCCCGTATCTACCGTCACATCCTGCAGTGATATATCTCACAGCGTTCTATCCCTGCCAAGAGCAGTCTTTGGAGGCAACACACAGTTCCGCGCGGCTGGGTCTGAGGATCCGCCCTCCGCGCGATTTTCTGTTCCGGACCCTGCTCGCCACATGCGAGCCACTTTTCTTCAAAAAGTCAATTTGTCGGAGGGTGGGCATGCTTCATCTCGACACCGGCAATACCGGTTTTATGATTTTATGCACCAGCTTGGTCATGTTGATGACGCCTGGGCTGGCCTTCTTCTACGGCGGTTTGGTTGGCCGCAAGAACGTGCTTGCGATCATGATTCAGAGCTTCGTCTCCATGGGATGGACGACCGTTATCTGGTATCTGTACGGCTATTCCCTATGTTTCAGCGGGGATTGGCACGGAGTGATCGGCAACCTGCATCAGGCATTCCTGTACGGGGTGAACCTGAGCACGCCGGCCGGCCCCAACGACACCATTCCCGCATTCGTTTTCATTGCCTATCAGATGATGTTTGCCATCATTACTCCAGCACTGATTTCCGGAGCTTTCACCAACCGCGTGACCTTCAAGGCCTACATGCTGTTTCTGACAGCCTGGCTCACTTTTGTGTACTTCCCGTTCGTGCACATGGTTTGGGGTGGAGGATTCCTGCAGCAGTGGGGCGTAAAGGATTTTGCCGGCGGAATTGTGGTGCACAATATCGCGGGACTGGCGGCCCTGGCATCCGTTGTGTATGTTGGCAAGCGCCGCATCGCCGATCGAGGGCCGCACAGCATTCCGCTGGTAGCGCTGGGCACGGGGCTACTGTGGTTCGGATGGTACGGCTTTAACGCCGGCAGCGAAATGCGCGTCGATTCCGTTACCGCAACTGCATTCCTGAATACCGATGTCGCCGCCTCTTTCGCGGCGGTGGCGTGGCTGCTGGTGGCGTGGCTGAACGAAAAGAAGCCGAAGTTTCTTGGACTGCTTACCGGCGCTGTCGCCGGACTGGCCACAATCACCCCTGCCGCAGGATTCGTCTCTCCGTCGATCGCAGTCATCATCGGAGTGGTTTCGGGCGTGGTCTGCTACTACGCGGTCGAAATGAAAAATAAGCTCCAGTGGGACGATGCTCTTGATGTTTGGGGAGTTCACGGGGTAGGCGGCTTCCTCGGCATTATCATGCTGGGCATCTTTGCCAATAAAGCGTTTAACCCGGAAGGCGCCAATGGCCTGTTGTACGGCGATCCTGTCTTCCTGCTCAAGCAGGTCACGGCGGTCGTATTCTCGTCCGTGTGGGCATTCGTATTTACCTACGCCATGCTTCGAATCATTGATGCCTTCACTACGGTCAAGGTCAGTGAAATCTCCGAAGAGATCGGTTTAGACGAGTCGCTGCACGGCGAACGTGCCTATGAAGAACTGACGCCGGAGGACCTGGTACACGCCGGTCACTGATTTGTGTTTACGACTAGAGGCCGAAGGCGCGTTCTTCTTTCCTGGACTGGCAAAATACTATCGATCGGGGTGGTGCTCGCATCACCCTTATCGTTTCGCGGACAGAATGGCGTGCCGCCGGCAAGTGCGGGTCGCGCCGAAAGACAATCCTGGTGGAAAGCTGTCACCGTTGACGGGTATGTTTCGTTTTCCTATACGCACAACGGCAACGATCCCGTACCCCCGCGCAATCAGTTTCGAGTTTTTGATTTTAGCGACGACGATCCCGAAATCGACGCTGCTCAATTGGTCGTGCAGCACATGGTACGCGATTCCGGTCGCGCCGGATTTCGCTTCAACCTGATTTCGGGAGCGAGCGTACCGGAAGTGACAGCGTCCTACGGGATGCATATCGCGCGGCATTTTGATATCCCCGAGGCGTACGTCAGTTACCTTGCACCCTTGGGAAACGGACTTCGCTTCGATGTAGGCAAGTTCGTCACGCCCTTCGGCTACGAAGTCATCGGCGGCTACGACGGATACAACGACAACTTCAGCCGCGGTTTTATCTTCGGCTACGGAATCCCGTTTACCCATACTGGACTGAAGGCGAGCTATGCGTTCAACAACCGGATCTCCGCCGCGGCCTTTCTCACCAACGGTTGCGACGCCGTGACCCCGCTGAACGGTGGGGTTACCGCTGCTGGACAGATCTCAGCCGTAACCTCCAAAACAACGAACTTAACTTTCACATTTCTGCATGGGCCCGAGAAACCGCACAACGACCATGATCAACGCAGCCTCTATGAATTGGTTGCCAGTTGGAAGACGCTGCCGAAGCTGACCTTGGGATTCGACGGGCTTTATGCCGACGAAGATCATGCCGCTTTGAATGGGAGTGACGCGATCTGGAAGGGCTTGGCCGGATATTCGAAGTACAATCTTACTTCGAATTTTTCGTTGACATTCCGCGGCGAGGTTTTCGCTGATGTCGGCGGCAGCCGCACCGGAATATCCCAGACTCTGTCTGGACTCACCTTGACGCCGGAGTATGATTTTTCTGCCAAACCGTCGCACATGAGCCCTGGGTTGCGGCACTTTGATGGAAAGATTGTGGTTCGTGCCGAGGTCCGTCAAGATCTTTCCGATGAGAATACGTTTCGCCGCAGCACCGGATTTACCGGTCACCAATTCACTACTGCCGGCAACCTGATCTATCTATTCTGAGACACCCCGGCGGCCGGTGGAGTGACGGGGACCGTGAAGCGAGAGCTCGCAGCCGAAATCCTGAGCGAAGCCGAAAGATCTCGAAGGGATTTGGTGCGAAAGGAGGGACTCGAACCCTCACGGTTTTACCCGCCAGATCCTAAGTCTGGTGCGTCTGCCAATTCCGCCACTTTCGCACGCCGCGGACTGCACTGTTATTGTAATCGCATTTTTGGCGCGGGGATGCATGAAGAGTCTGGGCCACGAGCGGAATGCGGCCATATTCAAGCGATTTCGGATCCTCCCATGCAGGCCACGGGCCCTGCCGGAGCCACTACAGGCAAGATCGAGGCGGCGACCTGCCACCGAATGCTGCAGAACACCGTTATCTTTCGGGTGATTCCCTGAGGAGTTGCGGTCAACGGACCAGGCCAGAGGCGCAACGTTCGTGGCCTCGCCGGCGGCATATCTGAGTTTCACATCTGCGATAAATCCCACAGAGCGGATCGAGTGAACACAGCAGCGGCTGCATGCATGCAAGAAACGTACTACGTACAGAATTCCGCGCAAGTCGATTTCCGAGGGTATAGAACGCGACGGTTACGAGTCGTATGTTCGGGGAAATTCGCGCGTACAAAGAAGAACACTAGCAACAAACATTAAACCTTTGAGGCGGGAACAAACTCAAAGCAGATTGAAGAGCGAAATAACGAAGACGTAAAACGAAGAGGCTAACTGTGCGGATACGAGAAGGGGATTACGCATACGACCTGGAGCAGAAGATCGATCCTGCGACGCAGGTGCGCAAGGAATGGAAATACACGGTGTACCTCGTGTTTCCCGGCGAGCAGGTGCTGGAGCGCGGGGTCGCCAAAACGCGGGACGAAGCGGAAAAAGAGGCGCAGGAAGCAATGGCGCGTCTTCGCAGCGAAGCGAAACGAGGAGCAGCGGCCTGAGCGAGCGCCAACGACGAGCTACATATTGCAGAGGAGAGTTATGTCTGAAATTTCGAACCACATGATACCGAAGGTGATTCATCCGCGAGTGCATTCCGTTCTCGACGTCCTCACCGCGGGGACGTTTTTTGTTTTGACTGCGGTGTGGTGGAGACGGCGGCGGAGAGCGGCGGTGGCCGCCCTGGTGAACGGAGCGTTCACCAGCGTGTACAGCGCGCTCACCGATTTCGATGGATCGGGAAGACGGCCGATCAGCTTCAAGACGCACGGGCGACTGGATGCGGTGCAGGCGGCGATGGCCGATGCGGCTCCGCAAATGATGGGATTCTCGGGCACCAGGGCGGCGGTCTTCTTCCGCAGCCAGGCCTTGAACGAAGCGGCAGTGATCGCGCTGACCGATTACGAGGCGAACGAGCGCGAGAAAAACCGGGAACTGCGGCGGGCAGCATAGCTTAGCCTGCGGGCCGGGGTTGGAGTTTTTATGGCGATGGACGGAATCACAATTCCGGAGCGGGATGTTGCGTCTCTGGATCATGTAGCGGATGGAGTGGCGGGACTGCGAATCGTCCTGGTGAACGTATTTGCGATTGAGGGCGCCGACGGTTGGACGCTGATCGACGGCGGGCTGAATTTTTCCGCCAGCCGCATCAAGAGCTGGGCCGAAAAATTATTCCCCAACGACAGGACGCCGCGCTCCATCATTTTGACGCACGGCCATTTCGATCACGTGGGCGCGCTCAAGGATCTGGTGGAGCACTGGGATGTGCCAATCTACGCGCACCCGATGGAGATGCCGTATGTCACGGGGAAGAAGGAATATCCGCCGCCGGATCCGCACGCCGGCGGAGGCATGATGTCGGTGCTGTCGCCGTTCTATCCGCGAGGACCGATCGATCTGGGGACGCGGGTGCTGGCGCTGCCGGAAGATGGGCGGTTGCCCGGATTGCCCGACTGGCGCTGGATTCACACTCCCGGCCACACCGACGGGCACGTGTCGTTTTTCCGCGAGAAAGACCGGGCGATGATCGCGGGCGACGCATTCTGCACCACCAAGGCCGAGTCCGTGACGGCTATTGCCACCCAGCGTCCGGAATTGCACGGACCTCCCGCGTATTACACCAGCGATTGGGACCGCGCGGGGCAGTCGGTGGAGTTGCTGGCGGCGCTGCGTCCGGAGATCGTGGCTCCGGGGCACGGCATGCCGATGGCGGGCCCGGAGATTCCCGCGGCATTGTCGGATTTGGCGATGAACTTCGACCGGGTCGCGCGGCCGCATCAAAGAGCGGCGTAAGCGATTGATGGGCCATTCCTCGGGGTGGACAATAGCAGGTCCCTCGACTCAGAATGCGGTTCGTAAGCGAACCGTCATTCTTCGCTCGGGATGACAGAGCTGCTTACCGGCGGAGCGAGAGATCTCCCAGTAAACGATTCTGCCCGGTAAGCACGGGAGACGCTTCTCCTTCCTGCTGACAACCTGCTGCGACCGCTAAACATTGCGGTGAGCAACCGAGCCATGCTACTCTCCGTGCGGTAACGAAGGTTGCTCCCCCTCCGGCGTCTCTCAGAGTTCCTCAAGGTGAAACGTATGCAGTCTGCTGTTTCCTGGTTCCCTGGCGTTCTGATCGTGGCCCTGTTTGCGCTTTGCGCCCAGCCCGCCGTCACACAAGTTGCGCATTTCGAGACTCGATCCTCAACTCAGTTTGGAATTGATTTCAACTCGATTGTCACAGGAGACTTCAACCACGACGGCCACCTCGAC
>DAIDGW010000116.1 GCA_027452245.1 Acidobacteriaceae bacterium | reverse complement strand
CTTTCGGGGCAAGCTTCCGTCAATTTTTTGGGGGAAGCGAGCCGCTTTACAGCTGGGCGCTCGCGTAAGAGTTGATTTCGCAATTGAGGCAAACTTCTTCAAAAGCTGGCGCGGTCCATTGCATGGTAATTATCCCCAGTTGATCTTTCCGAGCATGAACTCGGAAGGTGAATCTAGTGTAGACCACTCCATTTTCCCCCGCAATACGGAAAATCCTTAGCCCTCAATCATCTCCCCGGTATGCAACTTCCTGCACACTAGAAATGCCGCAAAGCCGCGCCTGCAGCCATTTTTTCCACAACCTGGGAACCAGTGCCGTCACTTCTTAATCCGCCCTTCGGTGTTTATTTTTGTGTCTCCATGCGCAAAGCGAGGACGCTGCAATCATGCTTGGAAAGACGGTGTACGGCACGGCATTTCAGGATGTTCCTTTTGTTCCGCTGCAGTCCGCAACCTTCTGCGTGCAATGTGAGCTGATCACTACCAACTCAAAACCCTACTGCATCGCCTGCGGAAGCCAGTCGTTGTTGAGCCTGTCGCGCGTTCTGGGAGGATCGCTGCTGCGCCAGCAGACCGCCCATCTGATCACCGACTCGGAACTCGACAACCTTGTCCGCGATCTTCTGCGCACCGTGCCCGATCCGGAAATCTTGAGCGACTCCGAAAGCCAGTCGCGCGTCCCGTCACTCGTCCAGCGCAATCAGTTGCGCGTCGCGAACTCCGCGTTCCCCGCTTCCGGGTTCCGCGCCGTGTCGGCCACGCAGGAACTGGAAATTGCTCCGGCGGAACTCGATCTCGAACCTGCCATCAGCGCCATCACCGAACGCGCCCAGCATCTGACTGGAGCGACCGGCGCCGCCATCGCGCTGACGGCCGGAAACGAAATCGTCTGCCGCGCCCGTGCCGGCCGCACCGCGCCCGATCTTGGCGTGCGCCTGCAGGCGGATACCGGAATCTCGGCCGAGTGCGTCCGCACCGGCGAGATCATGCTCTGCCACGATGCCGAACGCAATCCGCGCGTCGATCTTGCCAGTTGCCGACGCCTCGGAGTCCGCTCCATCCTGGTCTCGCCGCTGCGCCACTATCGGCACACCCTGGGCGTCTTCGAAGTACTATCGTCTTCGCCCTGCGCCTTCGATAAAAAGGACATTGCCACCATGCAACTGCTTTCCAGCATGATGGTCGCCGCCATCTCCCGCATTTCCCGATTGCAAGGCGCACGCCGCTAACCGCACAAACAGCCTCGGCGTTGGCCTTTACTTCTTCGCGCCCAGTGCGCGCACGTATTTGATCAGCCCATCAATCTGCGCGTCGGTCAACTTGCCTTTGAATGGAGGCATGTTGTTCTTGCCGTCGTTGATGACGTCGCGCAGTTGCGCGTTGGTGAATTTCTTCAGAACGCCGGAGTGAAAATCGGGTGCGTTCAGGCTTTTGCCCACCGAAGTGCCGCGCCCGTCAGCGCCGTGGCAAGGCGTGCACAGATTCTGGAATGTGTCTTTCGCAGTTTCCGCCGCCCTCGCCGGCGCCGGCTGCAGGAACAGGGCGAGAAGAGAAACCGATGCACCTACCAACATCGCACGACTGAGAGGAAGCTTCATTGCGAACATTCTCTTTTGTTTATCCACAAGGGAGATTCAATCTTACTTTTTACGTGCCCACGGCCACCGGTTCGCGTTCTCCGATCTCGGGAACTGTGCGGTCCAGCACCGCCGCAATCTGCCGCACCTGCGCCATGAGGTCATCAAACTGATCGGGGAACAGAGACTGCATTCCATCCGACAAGGCCTGATCCGGTTGATGATGCACTTCGATCAGCAATCCATCGGCCCCCACCGCGACGGCGGCGCGCGAGAGCGGTGTGACTTTGTTTCGTTTGCCCGTGCCGTGACTCGGGTCCACCAGAATTGGCAGATGGCTCAGCCGCTGCACCGCCGGAATAAGGCTCAAATCCAGCGTGTTGCGGGTGTGATCGGCAAAGGTGCGCACGCCGCGTTCGCAGAGGGCAACATTGTAGTTGCCCTCGCTCAGAATGTACTCGGCCGCCATCAGAAATTCTTCCAGGGTCGCCGACATTCCCCGCTTCAGCAGCACCGGTTTCTTCGCTCGCCCAGCGCGCTTCAGCAACGAAAAATTCTGCATGTTGCGCGCGCCAATCTGGATTACATCCGCCCACTCTTCCACCAGGTCCAGCGACTCGTTATCGATGGCTTCGGTGATGATCTTCATCCCAAAGTGCCGGCGGATCTCCGCCATGATGCGCAGCCCTTCCACGCCCAATCCCTGAAATGAGTAGGGAGAGGTTCGCGGCTTGTAAGCGCCGCCGCGGAAAAATTGCGCGCCCGCGCGATGCACGCGCTCGGCGACTGCGAAAGCCTGATCGCGATTCTCGATGGCGCACGGACCGGCCACGATTGCCAGGCCGCGTCCGCCAATCTGCGCCTGTGTTCCGGCGAAGCGGATGATCGTGTTGTCTTCTTTAACATCGCGGCTGACCAGCTTATAGGGTTTGGAAACCTTGATGACTTCCTGCACGCCCGGCATTTCTTCCAGCGTGCCCTGTTCGACTTCACCCTGGTTGCCGGTGATGCCGATGGCGGTGCGCGTCGCCCCCGGCATAGGATGCGGGCGGTACCCGAGCTTTTCAATTTTCCGGCAAACGGCGCGCACCTGATCCTCGGTGGCATGCGCCTGCATGACTACCAGCATAGATTCACCTTAACTCCGCAGGGACAATTCTGGCCCGGCAGAGACGCTTAAAGTGTATCTGCGGGCGACATTGCTTGTCATCCAGCTTCGCCACCTCAAAAACCCGCAAGCAACGCGAGCTTTAGAATGTGGCGCCCTCAATGGTCATCCTCTTCAGACGTGCCGAATTCTATTCCGCACCGGAGGAGGCGGCGCGAGTGCGCTGGGAGTGCTTCTCCGAGGTTGCTCCCTTCTTGCGCTTCGGATCAGATGCGGTCTGAGCTAAAGATCCGTAGGCAGTCTCGGGCCCGAAACTCAGGCGCGGAGTTTGCGGCACGGCGGCCGGAGCTTTGCTGGAGGCGGCGTCTTGGGGCTGCGGAGCGAGATCGGCGCTTTCAGTGAAGCGGTCCTGGGGTTGGGGCTTGGCGAACTGGGGCTTGAGGCCTTGCACGGCTTCGTCCAGGTAGCGCCGGCGACCCGACTGAATGGCGTCGCGGTAGTTGAAGGTGGCGTCTTGGGCGTCGGCCACGGCCTCGGCGGCCTGGCCGGGACCGACGTCGCCGTAGTCGGGCACTTCGCGCACCATCTGCGAGTTGGGGTTGAAGCGGGCGCGGCGAATATTTTTTACCGCGATGTGCAGCGCGCGGATGATCAGGTCGGCGCGGCGGTAATCGATGGTGTTGCGGATGAGGGCGTTGACGACTTCCATCAGCGAGGCCTGGATGGATTCTTCGTCTTCGAGCATGGCGGCGGGATGAATTCGGGAACGGAACGGGGTGCGCACGCCGCGAATCATGCGCTGGTGGAAGTAGCAGAACTGCTCGCCGCGAAGGGCGGGCGATCCGCACTGGGTTCCGTTGACTTTAAGGTGGCGGCATTGTTTGGCGTTGGGATGTATGGGCATAAAACGAGAAAAAGGATACCTTTCAGTTAAATTGTTGACCGCCGGGAGGTTACGAAGATCGGGGTCGAGGAATATCCGGCAAATCTTTGAATAGAAAGAGTTTCTGGGCAAAATCCTCAAAACATTGAAGTTAGCGTCGGGTTCTTGCGCTGCATGGGAAGCGGAAGGCGAGGATTTCCGGCGCCTCGGGGATGATTTAGGACGAGGCGATCGGATTGCGGGCATAAAAAAAGCGCGAGCTTAAGGGCTGGCGCGAATTTATTTCACTCTATAAATCCAGTATAACAATTCGCGAAGGGCAAAGAGGACACGGTTGGGAACTTTATATTTCTTGTATTGTGAGCAAGTTGGGGGAAATTGGGCGGATTTGGGGGCTTGACAAGGTTTCTGTGAGTTCGACGCTCAATCCCTCAAAGGGGCAAATATATACTTGACACACGCGAAGAATAAGCGTATGGTCTAATCATGGAACGGCCGAAGACTTTACAGCAAGCCATCGCTTACTTCTCCGATCCGCAACGATGCTTCGATTACGCGGTTAGCCTTCGCTGGCCTGATGGCAGAGTATCGTGTCCGCGCTGCAATTCGGACAAGAACTACTTCATCAAGACTCGCCGCATCTGGCTCTGCCGTGGATGCGACAAACAGTTCACCGTTAAAGTGGGAACAATCTTTGGGGATTCCCCGCTCGGTATGGATAAGTGGATGACTGCTTTCTGGATGCTGTGCAACTGCAAGAATGGTGTCAGCAGCATGGAAGTGCATCGCGCTCTTGGAGTCACACAAAAGACCGCGTGGTTCATGCTTCGGCGCTTGCGGCTGGCTTTGCAGGATGACTTCTACGGCTCCAAGTTCGGCAGTGGTTCTGAAAGCGAAGTAGAGGTTGACGAGACGTTCATCGGCGGCAAAGCACGCAATATGCACCTGCGGGAACGTCAGCGCCGAATCACTGGCACGGGAACGAAGGACAAGACTGCGGTCATGGGTATCTTGGAGCACGGTGGTAACGTGCGCACTAGCGAGGTTCCAAGCCGCAAGAAGCGTGGACTGCAGGATGAAGTAAGGAAGCATGTCGCTGCTGGTACGGCTCTCTATTCCGACGCCCTGCTCTCGTATGAAGGACTGGCCACCGACTACGCGCATAAGGTTGTCGATCATGCGGTGCAATACGTGGATGGCCGCGTACACACGAACGGTCTCGAGAACTTCTGGTCGCTGCTCAAGCGCGGCATCTCTGGCACGTATGCTTCGGTAGAGCCGTTCCATCTTTTCCGCTACCTTGACGAACAAACTTTCCGCTACAACAACCGCAAGAACATGGGCGATGCTGACCGCTTCCAGCTCGGAATGAGCCAAGTATTTGGCAAGCGCCTTACCTACTCGCAACTCACAGGCAAAAACGAATCGCCGCACCACGAAACGGCAGGGACGGGGGAATCGCAACAAATCCCCTTCTAGTCCTTGTCGGAATTTTGAGGCTTGCCTACCGAAGCACGACGCGGGGTTTTCTCGCGCTTGCGTTTCTTCTCGGCGGCGACAACTTCATCTTTGGGAATTTTGAAGAGGGCTTTCATGCCGTCTTCGAAGTTCTCTTGTGCTTTTGGGCCTTCGGTATATTCAGGTTCTTTCAATGCTGATCCTTGGCGACTTCATAGCCGCTATCTGGGTCAAATTCTCCCCAATGTTCGACGCTGGGATACTTAAACATAGGTGTTATGCCGTCCTCCTTAGTATATTTGCCGTCTTCCGCGAAGACATTCTCGCTTGTCGCCCATTCCCCTTGGAGGCGCACGCCACTTGGTGTTAATTGCACCTGAAGTACAACGCGCCCACGTCCATCTTTTACCTCTAATGCATCGTTCGTATAATTTTTATCCCAACAATCAGTTTCAGACCTCGAAACACGCCAATGATTATCCTTTATCTCCACCACCAGATTTCCTGATGCATCCCGAACAGTGGTGGAAAATTTCACATCGTTTCCATCGCGACGTATGTTGAACTTGTCATTTTGAAACTTGTTCTGGAATGTAAGCAACGGTTGCTTACTGGCGAGTCCGCTAGCCACTGCCGCATCAGACCAACGTAGTCCCCCTTGGCCATCAGGAAATCCTATCATCGGCTGCTCTTTTGAGTGGTCCTTGCCATCGGGGACAGCTCTCAACACCCCTGAATACAGTCCTGCATGTTGAGAACGATACAATTCACGCGCAAATGGATAACTTGGAATCCACAGTAAGCCGACGATTAATAGATCGACCGAAACTCTCGCAGTTATGTGAGCCTGCCGAGTTCTCTCAAATGTGAAAAGAATATCGGCCAGTGCCAGTACAGATAGACTCCACAAAACCGCTGCGACCTCAATCTTGCTAAATACAAAATTGCCGATCCAGCCCAAGAAGAGCGTGGCGATGCTTACAAGCATATTGCGCCACCTTTGCTTTGGGCTGTTTTCCCGCACCACGTCCACAATTTCCGCTGCCAGGCGCTTCTCGCTGAATTTAGACATAGCGGCAGTATTGCAAGACTTTTCGACGTGTGGCAAGTATATAATTGCCCAAAAGAGACATTTTTCGCATCTAATTGGGAGACAGCGGGCTCGCGATGGCAGACGATTCGATCAGGATTTCTCCCGGGCCGCCGTTTCGCACGGCGATGTTGCTGGCGATCCTGGCGGACCTGCTGCAGATTGTTGTGTTTCCGTTGTTCGCGGAAGGAGCAGCGTCTCCGGCGGACGACGCGATGGATCTGGGCGTAGCGGCGGTGATGATCTACCTGCTCGGGTGGCACTGGGAATTTCTGCCGTCGTTCGTGGGCAAGCTGCTGCCGGGCGTGGACCTGGTTCCGCTGTGGACGCTGGCGGTGGCGAATGTCTATCGCAAGGCGAAGCGCGAGGAACAGAAGAACCTGGAAGTCGCGCAGTTGCCCCCGCAGCCCAGCCGCGGATTGTTTTA
>DAIDGW010000115.1 GCA_027452245.1 Acidobacteriaceae bacterium | reverse complement strand
CTCGGGTCCAGCGGATTGTTGCCGTTATAGAAGAGGCCCGCTCCTAATCCGCTGCCTTCATCCAGAGAATGCGAGTAGGTGTACGAGGCGTTCACCATCAGACCGTGCGACATCCTCTTTGTGGCCTGCAGTTGCAGCGCGTTGTAAGTGGAAATTCCCTCCGCCTTCCAGAAGTCCGCGTTCGGATTGAATCCAATGTAAGGTGTTCGCAGCGCGGTATTTCCGTCGGAACCAGTGTACTGTCCAATGGTCGTCTGGACTTGCTCCGTAAGAAGGGGGTCCGTGGAACCGTTAGGCAACGGTACGCCTGCCTGGAATCCGTAGCTATAGATTTGTCCATTCACCGGGTGGCTCGGTGTAGCCACTTGCGGCTGATTGAAGGGAATCGGAATCGGTTGATGCACGCCATGGTTGCCGATGTATGCCATGGTCAGCACCACGTCATTTCTCGGTTGCCACTGCAGATCCAGGCTCCAGTTCTCCGAATACGGCAACTTGTTCGCCGGATCGTATCCGCCAAACAGGAAGTCGAAGGCGGGATTTCCGCTCGGAGTGCAGGTCGGAGTCACGATCGTGCACCCGCTCAACTGGGCTTGGTTATGAATTAACGTTGCCACGCCCGAGAGGTTGCTCGGCGGAGGCGCCAGCGGTTTGGTTCCGAACGGCGCAGCAGTCAGGCATCCCATGCCCGTCGCCGTCGTGCAGGTGGCATTCACTGGAATGGTGAAAGGTTCCTGCGTCGTGACGCTGAACGGGCCGCTGATGCCCAGTCCCGCGCTCGCCGACAGTTCGCTGAAGTATTCGCCCCGGTCCGCAAACATCCCGAAACCGCCGCGCACCACGAAGTTCTTGATCCGCGAAGGACTCCAGGCAAATCCCAGCCGTGGAACAAACATCCACTGCCGTCCCGTCAATGTGGAATTGCTCACGTTCTTGAAGCCGAACGACTTGTTGTTCCCGGCCACCACCAGACCAACGCCCGGTTCGCCATTCGAAAGTGTTCCGAATGAATCGCTCGCCTGGTTGTACCGATAGTCCGAGGCATAAAAATTCGTCAGCAATCCATTCAGTTCATACAAAGGACCGTCCCAATCCCAGCGCACGCCAAAATTCACGCTCAGGTTCGGACGTACCTTCCAGTCATCTTGCGCAAACATCCCCGCTGACTTCGACCGGAAGTGCCGGTTGGTCTCGCCGTTCAGGAATTGTCCGGTGCTATGATCCGATCCAATCGTTCCCGTCAGAAAATCCGCGAAACTGTTGAAAGCGAAGCTCGCCACTTGGTTCTCGGCGTTCTCCACGTTCAGTTGCGTGTAGTCGAAAATGCCGCCAAACGCGAATGAGTGCGTCGCATGCACCCAGTGATAATTGGACGAAGCTTCGTGCTGGTTTTGAAAGATTCCGGCATTTGCGAAATTTGTCGACGGTCCGATATTCATCGCATTGCCTTGGAACATTCCAACTGTCCCGCCGCCCTGGACCGGCGCACCGGCATCCGCATTTGAAATCGAGATGCCCGGGAACCGCGTGCTGCCCAGCAAATTCAGCCCCACCGTCGAGGGTGTCATGGGCTGTGCTGTGGTAGCGTTCGCAATTTCGCGGATAAACCCATACCGGTTTTCCCACGTCGCGTTGTTGCTCACCACGGTCGTGTTGTCCAGCGAGAACATCTGGCTTCCCGCATGCATCGTTTGCGGGAATCCGAGCACCTGGCTCACCGCGAATGGGATCGTCGTCGGATCGTTCTGGAAGTAATACTTGCCCGCCAACCGGTCCTTCTCGCTGAAGTTGTAGTCAACGTTGGCGTTGGCCTGATCGGCGTTGAATTGGCTGGATGGTCCTTTAATGAATGAGTTATAGGGCTGGCTCCCATTCTCCGCATTGGGAGCATTCGCCGAGGGAATGATGTATTGTCCGCTCGACGTCTTGGCATTCAGAATCGAGAATGCCACCGGGTCGATCTGACTCGCCGTGATGCACGTGATCCCGTTGGCGGTGCAGGCATCATCCGTATTCACCAGATTCGCAACCGTAGTCTTGTTACTCCGGTTTGTGTCGGTCAGTCCCGGAAGCGTGGGCACCCCATTGAACGCCCCGCTTAAAGCATCGCTGATTCGCTGCCCCTGGTACGAACCGAAGAAGAACATCTTGTTCTTGACGATCGGACCGCCCAGCGTTACGCCATACACGTTGCGATGCAGCGGCGGCGCGCCGCTGAAAAATGGATTCACCGCCAGGAACGTTGGAGCGGCATCGAACGCATTGTTCTGAAAATACTCATAGGCCTGCCCGTGAAAAGCGTTGCTGCCTGACTTGGTTGTGGTCTCAATATGCGCGCCGCTGGCCGATCCCATCGACGCGTCATACATCGAGGTCGTAACGTGCACTTCTTCGATCGTCTCCACCGGGGGCGTCGGCATCGCCTGTCCGATCGCGTCGAATACCGAACTGTTGGTTTGCACCTGCCCGCTGACCCCGAAAATCTCGCCCGTGTTGAGCGTGAAACGGCTGTCGGCAATATTGCTCGTTGAGTTTCCATTGAACAGGTTGTTCGCGTTGACGCCATTGAACGTGAACTGGTTGCTGGTGTCGCGCTGCCCGTTCGCCACGATTCCCTGGTTGCCCAATCCTTCGTTCGATCCCGATCCCGAAAGGAAGTCGGCATTCACGCCCGGCGCCAGGATCGCCAGCTGTGTAAAGCTGCCCGTGCCCAGAGGCACGGCTTCGATCTGGTCCGCCCCCATGGTGTAGCCATTCGCCGTGTCTGTCTGATTCAGCATCGGCGTCGCTTCCACCGTCACCGTGGACGAAACCGCGCCCGGCTTCAGCTGCGCATTCACCGTCGTCGTGCGGTTGCCTTGCACGATGATCTTCGGATAGTCCGCCGTCTCGAATCCCTCTTTGACGAACTTCACCTCATACGTCCCGATCGGCAGGTCTGCCGCCGTGAACGAACCGTCGTTCTTCGTCGTCACATTGATCTGAAGGTTTGTGGCCAGCGCGCGCAAAGTCACGGTCGCGCCCTGCACCACGGCGCCGCTGGTATCGGTGACGTTGCCGTTCATTCCGCCCAACGTCTCTTGCGCGAATGAACTCGTTATCAGCAGAACCGAAACAAGAATTGCGAGAACGATGCTGAAGTTAAATCGAACCCGCCAGGCGGACGGAGACACGGCAGATGTTGGAAGCAAGAGCGTCCCTCCCTATTTGGAAAGAGGCACTTATAGCAAAAGCCGCCTTCCACCTTCAAGCAGGCATTTTAAAAATCAGGTTAATTCTTTTTCAGGTTCGCGGACCCCCTGTTGCCGCACTCCAAAATGCATGGATCTCTTGTTAACTGAAAAGCAAAAAACATCGATTGACGTTAACTCGAGAGTAAAAATTCAGGCGTCGAACTTAACCCAATTCCCCCCAGGCCTTTACTTTTCGCCTTTCACTTCTTAGCCTGTTTTCCATGCCCGCCTACTTTAACGACGAACTCTTTCGCTTCCTGACCCGCCTGAAGCGCAACAACAAGCGCGAATGGTTTCAGGCTCATAAGGACGAATATGAAACCCATCTGCGCCGGCCCGCCCTGCAATTCATCTCCGACTTCGGCGAGCCGCTCGGCGAAATCACGCCCCACCTGGTCGCCGATGCCCGCCCATCCCGGGGATCCCTATTCCGCATTTACCGCGACACCCGCTTCTCCTACGACAAGCGCCCCTACAAAACGCACCTCGCCATGCGTTTCTCGCACCGCGGCAAAGACGTCCATTCTCCCGGCTTTTACCTCCACCTTGAGCCCGGCGGATGTTTCGCCGCCTCCGGCCTTTGGCATCCTGAACCGGCTACGCTTCTCAAGGTGCGCACTGCCATGGTTTCTCGCCCGCATGAATGGCGCCCCCTCCGCAAGCTCCTTAATTGGGACGATGCCAGCAAGCTCAGCCGCCCTCCCCGCGGATTTCCCTCTGACCACGAATTCGTCGATGACCTGAAATTGCGCGACCTGGGAACCGCCATCGACTTCACCGACAAGCAGGTCTGCAGCCCGCAGTTCATGTCGACGTTCGTCACCGCATGCCGCAAGATGTCGCCGCTGGCCCGATTCCTCAGCAGCGCCCTGGGATTGAAGTTCTAACTTGGGGAGATCGTCTTTGGGGAGATCGTTTTAGGACGTCAGGCAGAAAATGCGCTCGGACGTGGCCCTTGCGCTGGGGCGCAAAGGCCATTCCGGATGGGCAGGACGCGCCTTCGCGCGTGTACTCGACACGACACGCGATGCGCTATAAGCAGATTCCAACTAGGCGCGGGCTGCGACGACCGTCGGCTCACTGGCCGCGACGTGCTTCTCTTCGCCGTTCGGCTTCTGGTTCGGCTGTCCGCCCTTGCGGATGTCGATACCGCCCTTGAAGAATGCGCCGTCTTCAATCGAGATGCGCGCCGCCACGACGTCGCCCGTCAGCGAACCATCGCTGCGGATATCCACGCGGTCGCTGGCGGTCAGATTGCCCCGAACCTTGCCCAGCACCACGATCTCGCGCGCATTGATATTGGCGGCGACCACCCCATTGCGGCCAACCGTCACCCGGTTGCCGGAAAGGTTGATCGATCCCTCAACCCGGCCGTCGATGTACAGCGACTCGGATCCGGTGACTTCTCCTTTAATGACCAGCGACTTGCCAATGGTAGCCTGGTCGGCGGTGGTTGTGGTCGTGGGTCGGGGAGCGACAGCAGGTTCATTCGATGTCATGGCAGGTGCACTCGGGCTCGGCATTGTCGGACGCTGCTCCGGCTCCGCGGGCCGGTTCGGGGTCTGTGGTTGATTGGTGGGCTTCCACATGTGGTTACTCAATTCCTTTCCTCGATGGGATGCAGATCACGTGCCGCATTTCCGTGACCAAACCGCATTGTACTCCGCGGCCTTCTGATGATCGCTGTGGAAAATCCCTGATTTTTCAGGGGGTTTCCTAGATGTTACATCCCTCCGCCAATCTGGCAAGACTCACTGGGACATGGTGTCGCCAGCCCATCCTTGTCCGCTTTTACGAAAAATTTACCCGCAGCCGGAGCGCCGCCCGCAAACTATGTTCAAATGGTCCCACCATATAAGGAGTCAGTGTATGTCGCAGGAAGTTGCATCCGCCGTCCACCTGACACGTCCCCAGCCCGACGAGTATGCGCCCTATTATCAAAAGTATATTTCGCTGGTGCCGGAGGCCGACATCCTCGCTACCCTCGATGACCAGCGCCGCCAGATGATGCTTCTGCTTTCCGGACGCACCGACGACGATGGCGAGTTCCGCTACGCCCCGGGCAAATGGTCGGCGAAAGAAGTCATCGGGCACGTCTGCGATACCGAGCGCATCTTTGCCTACCGCGCACTGCGCATTTCGCGCGGCGATCAAACGCCGATCGAGGGTTTCGAGCAGGATGATTATGTCCGCAACGGTCCGTTTGCGACCCATCCCCTGAGCGATGTCATTGAGGATTACATCGCGGTGCGGCGCGCGTCATTGACCCTGTTCCGCAATCTCGATGAAGCCGCATGGTCGCGCCGCGGCACCGCCAGCCAAAAGCAAGTTACCGTGCGCGCCCTGGCCTACATGATCGCCGGCCACGAGTTGCACCATCGCCGGATCCTGGAAGAGAAGTATTTCAAGAACGGTCGTTAGTCGCCGGCCGTGAGCCGTTAGCGAGTCATCGTTCTGTCCCGCCGGGGCGGAACATTCATAGCCTGGGGCGTTAGCCTTGGGTAGCGTGAACTATGAAAACGAGTCCCGCAGGGAGGTCCAACTACTTACGCAACGATCAACTTCTAACCGCCAACGACTAACCGCCAACGACCGCGAACTATTTCCATGCTCTCCGATTCTGCCATTCTGAAACACATCGCGCGCCAGGCCAAGCATGCTGCGGGATATAAACAACTGGTCCGCGAGCTTGGTCTCCACGGCAACCAGCGCCGCGAACTGGACGAGCATCTCCGCAAGTTGGTCTCCGCCGGACAACTGCTCCAGATGGATGGCGATCGATATGCCATCCCCCAGCCTGCTGCCGACAAAAATCTCGTCGCCGGACGCCTCACCATGCATCGCGACGGCTTCGGATTCGTCATCCCCGAGCCGAACTCCCTTCCCGCCCGCCTGAAATCCAGCCTCGTCGGCGACATCTTCATCCCTCCGCATCTGATCGGCAACGCCATGCACGGCGACCGCGTGCTCGTGCACATCAACACCGTGCGCTCCGACGGGCGCGCCGAAGGACGCATCGTGCGGCCCGTGACCCGCGCCCATCCCACCGTCGTGGGAATTTTTCACTACGGCCACCGGCGCAATTACGTCACCCCCTTCGACAGCAAAGTTACGCAGGAGGTCGTGATTCCTTCGGGCATGGAATATCCCGCTCCCGAGCCCTTTGAAAAATCTGAAGCCGCAAGCTCTCCCAGGAAGAAGTCTGTCCATCGTGTGCTCGGCGGCGAGGCGCGCCTTTCGCAATGGGACGATCTCGATGGCGTTGTGGTTGACGTAGAGATCACCGATTGGCCCACGCCGACACAAAGTCCGCGCGGGCGCGTGATCGAAATCCTCGGCCGGGAAGACGATTTCGGGGTCGATGTCGAAATTACGATTCGCAAGTTTCATCTGCCGCATCGTTTTCCCGCCGCCGTACTGCAAGAGGCCCAATCGCCCTCGCCTATCATTCCTTCGCCCGAACTCTCGCGCCGCCGCGATTTCCGCGACCTGCCGATTGTGACCATCGACGGCGAGACCGCACGCGACTTCGATGACGCCGTTCTCGCCGGCAATCTCGCCAATGGCAATTTCGAACTGCAAGTGCATATCGCCGACGTCGCGCATTACGTTACCCCCGACAGTGCGCTCGATGCCGAAGCGCGCCTGCGCGGTACCAGCGTCTATTTTCCCGATCGCGCCGTGCCCATGTTGCCGCTGGAGCTTTCTACCGACATCTGCAGCCTTCGTCCGCAGGTCGATCGGTTGGTGATGTCGTGCATTATGGAAATCGATCATCGCGGCGAGATCGTGGGCTACGAGTTACGCGAGGGCGTCATCCGCTCGGTCGAGCGCATGACCTACACGGCGGTGAATGCCGTGCTCGAAGGGGATCCAGAAATGCGCAAGCGCTACGCCCCGCTGGTCGCCAATTTCGAGTTGATGCGCGATCTCGCGCTGATCCTCAATCGCAAGCGCGAGCGCCGCGGATCGATCGATTTCGACCTGCCTGAGCCCGTCATCGAATTCGACGAATTCGGTTTGATGCGCAGCATCGCTCGTTCCGAGCGCAACATCGCGCATCGCCTGATTGAAGAATTCATGCTCTCGGCGAACGAATGCGTGGCCCAGCATCTGGAATCCCATCGGATTGCGTCCCTCTACCGCATTCACCAGAAGCCGGATGCAAAACGCGTCTACGATTTCGAGGTGCTCGCGGCGACTTTCGGCTACTCTCTCGGAGTTGGTGCGCTTCCCATTCATCGCGTGCAGATGAAAACGGATCGCCGCGCCGCCCACGGCACGGGCAAGAGCGTGCGCGATATCGAGGTCCCCAAAGACGTCCACATCACGCCGCGCATGTATCAGAAGCTGACCGAAAAGATAGCGGGCAAGCCGGAAGAGCGGATCCTGAGTTACCTCATGCTTCGGTCGCTGAAACAGGCGCGATATTCGGAAGAAAATCTCGGGCACTTCGCGCTGGCTTCGCCCAGCTATACCCACTTCACCTCGCCGATCCGTCGCTATCCGGACCTGATCGTGCACCGGATCTTGAAAGAGGTGTTGCGAGAAAACCCTTCTGTTTCCCAACGCCAGGAACAGAAAGACCTTCCGCGCGAAAAACCGTCGCCCTGGTCTAAACGGCGCGATCACGCCGCGCACCAGCAATCTCTGGAGCCCGTCGCCGGCCCGATGTCGATCGAGGAGCTGCACGAAATCGCCGACGAATCGAGCCAATCCGAGCGCCGTGCTGACGAGGCCGAACGCGAATTGGTGGAATGGAAAAAAGTGAAATTCATGCAGGACCGCGTAGGCGAAGACTTCGACGGGCTCATTACCAGCGTGACGAAATACGGATTCTTCGTCGAACTGACGGAATTATTTGTGGAGGGCCTGGTTCCGCTGAACACACTAATCGATGATCGCTACACCTATCATGAAACCACGCGCGAGATTATCGGACAGCACTCGCGCCGGAAATTTCGCATCGGCGATCGGCTTCGTGTCCTCGTGGATCGCATCGATCCGGTAGAAAAGAAAATTCAGTTTGCCGTGTTTGAAGAAGCGCCGCAGCCAGGCCGCAAGCAACGCAAGAAGTAAACACTGGCCCTACCGCTTGCGTCATTCTGAAGACTGCGTTTTCACTGCAAGCGAAAGCCTGCCCTGACTGCTTTCACGCCTGAGTATTTTCCCAAAGCCCTGCGCGCATTTCCTAAAAATCGACGTGGAAATTGGCCTTCACGATTTTCCGTTTATCGCCGCCCGGAGCGCTGCGAAATACCAGGTAGTACTTCACCGGACTTTCCATCGTCCCGGGCAACGTGAAATTCACGTCCTGATCGTGTGCGGCCGCGGCGGAAAAGACTACATTGCTCGGTTCGCCCTGGCGGAGTTCCTCGTATTGCGATTGATTGAGCACCAGCAATTCAACATCTGCATTCTCGTCCGAAACCTTGTCCGACCCTGCAAACGATTCGTATGTTCCGCGCAAGCTCGGGTTCGCTGCATGCGGTGGAACGTCAAACGAAAACTCAGTTGTCTTCGAAATCGCGAATGTTTTGTTCACCACCGTCGTGCTGGTCCCTTCCGGCGAAGAAACCTCCGCGCGCTCGCTCTCAGGTAATGGCGCCGGAGCGACCGCTTTCGCATGAGGCAGGATCGCCTGCAGCCAGCCGGCGAGCGGTTCGCGATCGTGGGCCCAATAGAGGCAGGCCAGAATGATTCCCAGAACAATCCAACCGCCGCGCGTTTTCATGGATGGACTTCCCGTGCAGTTCTCGACCCCGAGTATAGACACGGCGACAGAGGCCCGGCAGTGTTATTCGAGGAACATGCAATCTCCGTAGGAGTAGAAGCGATATCGCTGGTCAACGGCATGACGATAGGCGCGAAGAATATTCTCCTGCCCTCCGAACGCGCACACCAGCATCAGCAAGGTCGATTGGGGAAGATGAAAATTCGTCAGCATGGCTCGCACCATGCGGAATTCAAATCCCGGATAGATAAAAAGATTCGCCTCGCCACTCTCGGGAAGGATTTCGCCTGCATTCTGCCGTGCGGCGTATTCCAGCGTGCGCACGGTTGTCGTACCGATGGCGACGATGCGGCGCGAGTCGCGGAGTGCCCGATTGATCGCGTCCGCTGCCTCTTCCGAAATCGTGTAGCGCTCCGAATGCAACTTGTGTTGCTCCACAACTTCTGTCCGCACCGGCTGGAAAGTTCCCAAGCCCACATGCAGCGTAATCTCCGCGCTTTCGATAGCCCGATCTCGCAGCTGTGCCAGAATTTCGGGAGTGAAATGCAGCCCCGCCGTGGGAGCCGCAACTGATCCTCGTTCCCGGGCGTAAACCGTCTGATAGCGCTCCAGGTCGCTCGCCGAATCGGCCCGCGAAATATAGGGTGGCAGCGGAACATGTCCGATTCGATCGATCTTGCCAAAAAAATTCTCCGTAGGCGCGAACCGGACGCGGCGTTCTCCAAATGTGCCTCGCGCGATCACCTCAGCTTCAAGCTCATCGTCCTCTCCGAAAAAAAGATGCTCCTCGATTCCAATTTTTCGCCCGGGCCGCACCAGGCACTCCCACTCGTTTGGATCCTGCGAAATTTGTTTTGTCAGCAGTACTTCAATGCGTCCGCGCAGGAATTCCCGGGCTGCGGGATTGCGCTGGCTGACGGCCTGCGACCTGCTTCCCGACCTCCGGCCGTACAGCCGGGCAGGGAAGACACGTGTGTTATTGAACACGACCAGGTCGTCAGGACGCAGCAGGTCGGGAAACTCTCGGAATTTGCGATCGGCAAACGTCCCGGTGGCCCGATTCACCTGCAGCAGGCGCGAAGCGGAACGGTCCGCAAGGGGCTCTTGCGCGATCAGTTCCTCGGGCAGATCGTAGTGGAAATCCGAGACCAGCACTCGACCCTGATTATATGGAAGTGCAAATTCCTACCGCGAAATGGGCTGTAAAGAAAGCGTGAAATCTACGAAAATAGGATTGTTCGCCCACTCACCGTGTTGGTACTATGCTAATGAAGTTTGAGTGTGGTCCGCTCGTTGCTCCTGAGGTTTGCTGCGTTTCATGCCCACGGAACGGAAATACCGGGACGAGATCGTCAAGTACGGTCACATGCTGCACCAGCGCTGTTTTGTAGCGGCTATGGACGGCAATCTCTCGGTGCGGCTCGATGCCGACCGCGTCCTGGTAACTCCAACCTGCGTCAGCAAGGGCGCCATGCGGCCCACTGACATGGTCATCGTCGATATGGATGGCACGCGCGTCGCCGGCCGTCGCGCCGTCACCAGCGAGATCGGCATGCACATGCTGATTTATCGCATGCGAAACGATGTGCAGGCTATCGTGCACGCCCATCCCCCCACCGCTACCGGATTTGCTGCTGCCGGAATTCCCCTGACCGAGCCTTTGGTATGCGAAGTCGTGATCGGCCTCGGCTGCATTCCCCTGGCGCGCTATGGGACCCCGGGAACATCCGAACTCGCCGACACCCTCGAGCCCTTTGTCCCGAAATACGACGCGATCCTCATGTCGAATCATGGAGTCGTCACCTACGCCGATACGCTCGAACACGCGTACATGAAGATGGAAACCGTCGAACACTTCGCGCAGATTGCGCTGGTCACCCATCTTCTCGGCAAGCAACAGCCGCTCCAGGAGTGCGACATCGAAAAATTGATGCTCGCCCGCGCCAAGTATTTTGGCCAGAAAATGGCCGCCTCCATGCCCCACCCCAACGGCCACTCCGCCGAAAAGGTCAGTTAGTCTCCGATTCAGCTCTCCACAGGCAGATGGCTTCAGGACTGCGGCACCTGAGAAGCATCGCCTCCTAATCCCGGCCGCCCACCTGGAACCGCAATCCCGCGCGGAAGTCCACCGGCAGCGCCGGATATCCCACCACCTCGTTGTAGCGGCGGTCGAGCGCATTCTCCACATTCGCATACGCTGTGATTCGCGGACGAATCGCATACCACCCTCCGAAGTTGGCCAGAACATACCCGGCAGCATGATCGATATTGAAATTCAAAAAGTCGCTATCCGGCCGCGGCCCTACGAAGCTGGTCGAGAGATCCGATCCCCAGCGCGTCCCCAGGTAATTCAACATAAATGTCGCAGAATGCTTCGGCCGGCGTAGCAACGGCTCGCCTGGCTCATACAATGCATTGATCGGCGCCGGATTGCTCAGGATTTGCGTCGAAGTGTACGTATACGCGGCATTCATCAGAATCCGCGACTCGAGTTTGCCCTGCAGCACAACTTCCGCCCCCTGCGCGAATGCCTGGTTCACATTCACGTATTCGCCAACAAATGTTGTTGGATTTACCGTGACGTAGTTGATCTGATCGTGGAATAGATTGTTGAAATAGGTTGCATTCAACACGTACCGGTTGCTGAAAAAGTTCTGCTGAAACCCCGCTTCGAAGGCGCGCACCCGCTCCGGTCTCAGGCCCGTATTCACCAGAGAATACGGCGGCCCGGCAAAGCTTTCTTCCAGACGTGGCTCTTTGAATCCGGTCGCATAAGAGAACCGCAGCCGTGTCCCCGAAAGTTTCTCGTTCCCGCGAATGGCTTGATAGGTCAGTGCCACCCGCGGCACGCCGGTATTGCCAAAGGCGCTGTCGTTTACGAATCGTCCCCCGGCAATGGCCGTCAGCCTCCCCAGAGTCAGTTGCTGCTGGGCGTAAAGGTCGTTATTCATCCGTTGCCCGTGCGTCTGCCCGAAGTTCACATCTCCCACAAATCCATTTTCGTTTTCCACGCGATACCCAAACGTGCTTTCCGCCCAGCTGCGTTCGGAGTAGCTTCCGTCATATTCAAATCCGCCGCGATTGATGTGATCCACCTCATGCGATCCCACGTCGAACGACGCCCACGCTCCCGGCACATACTGGTACGTGCGATTGGGATCGCCCGTGGGATTGAGTTCGTCATAGCGGTAGCTGTAATCGAATCCCATCAATCGATGCTGCCATCCTGACGGCTGCGCGATCGCCAGTTGCACGCTGCCTAGAATCGTATTCAAATGTGAACTGTCCGTCGGATCCGGCTGCAGCGGCTGCACAGCTCCATTCACGTTGACCAGCGGATCGTACCCGTTAAAACTCCATTCCCCCGGAATCCCCACATGGCTGTTATTGTGGCGCAGGCGAACTCGAAGGGAAGTGGTCTTGTTCAGTGCCACGCCTGCATTCACCCCTTCCAGCGTATCGGTGAAATGGTTGTTGATCCCGGATCCATTCGTGTTGAACTGATCCCCGAACGCGTTGTAATCGAAGCGTCCGTGCGCGCCCGAAAGTGCGGCGAATCCGTGCGCCGTCGAGAAATTGCCGCCATCGCCCCCGAACCGAAGCTCCGGAGTCGCTGTGCTTCCGGTGCGCGTCCACACTTGCATGACGCTGGTCATCGCGTCCGAACCATACAGCGTGCTTTGCGCGCCGCGCACGAATTCGAGGCGGTCCGCCTGCGCCAGCGGCAACGTTCCCGCGTCGAATGTGCCTCCCGGTTCGTTGACCGTCACGCCATCAACAATGACCTTGTTATAGGTAGAGTCTCCCCCGCGAACGAACATGGAAGAGAGCCCGCCACGCTGCCCGGCCGTATTGACCACGACTCCCGGTAAAAAGCGCACCGCATCCGCGGCGGCGAAAGGTTGCATCGTTGTGAGTTGCTGACCCGTGAGCGTGGCAACATCCGATCCCGAGGACTCCGCGGCCGTGGGCGTCCGCGTCGCGCTGACCACCACCGTTTCCGAATCCGGAGCGAGAGCGAGGGGAATCGTCACTTCCCGCTCCCTCGCGGGCACGGTCACTGTCGCCGCCGCAAATCCCGGAGCGAGAACTTTGATGCGATAGGTTCCCGAGTCCTTGACCTGGAACGTCGCCACCCCTTCCGGGTTCGTCATCTGGATCGAGGCTTCGGAATTGTTGGAGCCGCTAAACAGCATGACCTGCGCGTGAGCGACGGCCGCCGATTGCGGATCGACAACTTTGATTTTGAGTTCAGCGGCCGAAGCGGCCGAGATAACCACCAGAACAACTGCCAGAAGACCGGCGATGCGCATGTTCCTCCTTTACACGCGAAAGGGGTTGATCGTGGCGGATTGCGCCGGTCTCCTGGCTTGCGAGTAAGGATGTTGTCATCCGATTCCCGTGGCGGCCTTCCCGGAATTCTCCAGTGACCGGCACGAATGTCCTCGCTTACAGTTGCGCGGCAGCGCGGGATTTTCACCCGCTTCCCTGTCGTCCGCACCAGTTGGCGAACGACGCGCACTCCGATTCAGCATTTCAAAGAACCAAAAAGCTGTGCATGGAATGTAAAGACCAGAGGTGGCAGAAGTCAACTGCGTTCCCAATCCGAGCCGAGTACTCGCGACCATGCGTACCTCGACTAAATATCTTTCGGCTCACGCGAAGAGCTCCCGACATGGCTTTCCGCATATTGGCGGGCGCGTTCCAAAGAATCCTGTAGATCAGCGGTGTACCTTTCCAGGTCCTCATCGCTGGCATCGGCCGGAATCGGGATCAGCGTGTTGAACCGGATCAGCACTCGCGAAAACGGCTTGGGGATGATCAATCGGTCCCACGTATTCAGCACCCACGCGCGCTCGACCGCAATGTGGAATGCGCTCATGGGAACTCCCGAAGATCGCCCTAGAGCGACAGGCCCCGGTTTCACCTCGTACCGCGGACCGCGCGGACCGTCGATGCTGAACGCCACCGTCCATCCATCCTCCAGCGCGCGGCGCAATCCCAGCAGCGCCCGCACCGCGTTCCGGCTGCTCGAACCCTTCACCGCCACGAATCCAAATTTCTTGATTATTCTTCCCATGTACTCGCCGTCGTAGCTGTTGCTGCTCATCACGCGGATGCCGCAATCCCGGAACACATACGTGGCCACGATAATTCCTGCATGCCAGAACGCTCCGATCAGCGGTCTCTGGCAAAACGTCTCCTGCGAATTCTCTTCATGCGAGGTGGAGACGCGCAGCGTGGGACCGATCAGCCGAATGAACCAGTATCCGAGGAAGATGATGATGCGCAGAATGATGCGCTGGCGCAGGCTGAAGCGCTTGGCACCAGTTGCGACCGCCTCGCCGGTGGGTGTTTCGTGGGTGCTGACTTCGTCCACGAACCTATTGTAACGGTGGGATACCGCTTGTCATGCCGGGCCGTCCGGAGCCGCAGCCGCGGCGAGGACGTGTCGAGGAACCTGCTGTTGAATTCAGCCCGATCGAAGAAGCGTGCCGGACTCCCCGCGGGCTTCCTTGGCCATTCCGGGCCCAGCGAGCAATCTGCTTTCCCGGATCTCGGCTAGTTTTCCAGGTACGAATCGATCCATACCTTCAGCCGCCGCCGCCGGTCATCCTCCGTGAGAAACTTGACGCCAATCTGCTTCGGTTTGCGCCAGCTCACGTTGCCCTTCACCGTGATGCGGGGAAGCGTCAGCAGCGCAAACGATACTTCCACTTGCGTTCCCAGCTGCAGATCTTCGCCCGTCTTCAACGACATTCCTCCGCTGCTCATCTCGATGCTGCTGGCCGTAAAGCGGCGCCCGTCGTTGCAGATCACGGCTACCTCGGTGATGATCGGGATGCGTACGTAACGGCGGAATTCGTGCAGAACCAGCAGGTGCGTGGCGCGTACCAGCTTCAGCGCAGCTGGCCGCTCCAGCGGTTCGTGGAACATCGCATTGATCCCGTACTTGGAGAAGCGCATAGCCTCCTGCGCATTCCCCCCCAGTCCGTAGATCACGCAGCGGCTGTTCGAACGTGAGCCGCGTGCCGCTCCAAGAACCGGCTCGGCGCCCTGGTTCAGGTTCACGACGCAGGCTTCAAACTTCTCCTTCTGCATACGATCGGCTGCATTCGCCGTCATCGAGATCGACTCGATGCCGAACTGCCGGAAGCACTCCGTCAGAAGCACGCGCGAAGACTCTTTCAGGTCAACCAGCGCGGCCCGCGCCACGATCTTCTTATGTGGATTGGCAGCAAATATCGGGCTGCTGAAGGCTTTGTCCAGGGTCATCGACGAGGTCATATTCACAACCCCATTGTGGCGTGTTTGCTGTGCTGACGAAAGGTACAAAGGGTCAACTGAAAGCGGTCCAAGGTGCCATTACAATCGTGGCATCTCCTGAAAATCGGACATGTACCCGCCGGAACCCCGCGCCCTGCAAGGGTTTACAGATGCCTCAGTTTCAGCTCTGCGTTGTTATCTTGAATGTGCCGGATCCGGACCTACTGCTTCTCCCACGTCTGCCCGCCATCCGAAGTCGCCCAGGTTTCCGGCGTAGAAGTGGTCACAGTTCCATGCTGCGCATCGGAGAAGTTGACGCTCTCAACATTTCCCGCCATGGCCGCACCCGCAGAACTCGGCAGCACCCGCGTCCACTGCGCCCCGGAATCGGTCGAATGGTAGAGCGCAGCGTTATCGCCTCCGGCCCATACTTGCGAATCGAACGAGGTCACGGCGCGGAAGATGATCGTCTGCCCCTCCGCGGACGGAATCGGGCCGCCACTGACCTTCACCGTCTCCCAATTCCGTCCGCGGTTGAACGACCGCTGCAGTGCGCCCGAGGAATCAATCGCCCAGATCGTCGTGGGGGCGCTATACCGGTGCATAGGGGAAGCTTGGCCACCGGCCATGTTCGCCGAAGTGGGAGCGGCCGCCTGCGGCGTCATCATGGGAGCCGGCTTGGCGCGTACAACGCTGAAATCTTCGTCTGTCAGGGATTGCGCCGGAGGCCTCACCTGCGAATATAGAGCCCGTGGCGTGCGAGACGCCCGCCCAGCCCGATGATTCACATCGCCTTCAGGCGCGGTTTCCGGCACGGTTTTCGCACTCTGCACCGCATTCGATTCGGCTCCCACAGAACGCGAAATAACCCCAGTATCGACATGGCTCGATGCCACCGTCTGTCCTCCGCGCCGATGGGACCCGTATTCATGAATTCCGACGGCGCCAATCGTGACCGCGGCCGCAATCACTCCCCAGCGCAGAATCGCAGCCGAAATCGGCTTACGCGGGAAAACCACCCTGGGCTGCAGTTCAGGTGTTTCGGGGAGGGCCAGAACTACAGCCTCGCGGCAATCGGCACACCGCGCAATATGATCGAGCACCGTGCGCCGCTCGGATTCGGGCAGCAGGCGCTCGCAAAACGCGGCCAGAACGTTCGCATCCGGATGCCCATCAGCAGCCCCCGTTCCGCGAAGTCGTTGCAGCACGATTTTTGCCAGCGCCGTCGTCATTGCAGTTATCTCAAGCTTTCCTGCCTCACGCCCCTGTCATCCTGAGCAGCCGCGCTGCTTTTGTGTCGCAATACCGCGCGTTTCGATCGCTTCCTTATCCTTCACCTTTGTCCCAACTGACCCGCCTACCTCGTATCTGCCTTCTTTTTGGAGAACGTTGCCGCCGCCGAATCTTGCGTCAGGCTGCGGCGAATATTCAGCTGCAGGTCGCGGACGTCAACCTCTAGAGCTTCTTCAGCTTGCCGGCGTCCCATGCCCCTTCGCCCCAGTCCGGCCAGTATCTGCTTGCGAATCTGTCGGGTCAGCTTGTCGATTTTCCGGCTGATGGTGGACTCGTGTACCCCCAGCAGTCGGGCGATTTCCGCCAGGGTGCAATCATCCAGAAAATATGCACTGAGAACCGTGCGATCCTCCGCCGCAAGCTGCGCCAACGCCTCGTCAATGGCCTGCTCCAGTCTCGGATCGGCCAAGACGACTTCTTCGCCCTCCACCGCCCGAAACTGCGTCCCCTCTTCCGATTCCTCGTCCAGGCTGACCAAACGGCGCGTCCGCCGATAGCGGTTCACATACTCCTGCGCCAGCACCGTTCTCAGCCAGCCCTCCAGCGATCCCCGCCCGGTGTAGGTGGCCAGCTTCGAAACACGTTTGCCGTCCCGCAACGTCGTCCCGTAGAGATCGGCATATAGCGTGTCAGCCAGCTCCCGGGCGGCGGAATCCTCCCGCGCGATCCGCAGCGCCGATTGATAAAGCTTCTCTCGATACCGCGTCAGAAAAACTTCCCACGCCGGGTTGTAACCTTCGGCGCAGGCCCGCGCCAGTGCGAGTTCTTCCACCCGAAGGCTCAGGAAAAACGTTCGGATCTCGGCCCCCGTTGCCGAATCCGAAACATACTTTTCCCCCACTTCCAGAAGAATTACGGAAAAAGCGTCGCGGCTGAGGCCATACCTCTCGCACGCGCTCGTCGAGTGCAGGTCGGGCAGCAGTTCGTTGATCGCTGCCTTTAGAGCGGAAAGCTGTTTCGAAATTCCCATGAAGCGCGCGGCATCCTACGGCACTGGCGTGCCCCAGAAACGTCTATCTGATGCTAGCAAGTAAATGCAACCCGCGCAGAGGGATTTTCGTCATGGGGAGTCTGCTTGTGTACCCGGAGTTTTAACGCCCTGTCCTGATTCGTTAGGAGAATCAAGCCGCCTGCAGTGGTACGCCTGAACCGCCCAATGCGGACTATTCCACCGATTGCGACGCGTACCAATTCCGCCAAGCCGACGAATCGTTTGGAAGCCGCTGGTGGGTGATATCTGCCAGCGCCTGGAATGCCAAGGTGTGGGTTTGCGCATCGAGCGCAGGATCGTCGGAGTAGCTGACCAATAGCGGAACGGCCTGCATCCTCTGCCTGCCGGTGAACATGCCCGACGATGCCAGGCTGCACGCCGCGCGCTCCCGCACGCTGGGCGCGGGATCGTCATGCATCGCCTGCAGCAACGGAGAAATCGTCGAATCGGTCCCGACCAGCGCCAGTCCTTCCACGCTCCAGCGCCGCGAGTCTACGTCATTATCTTTGAGATGCGCCGTAAGGCTTTCCACGACTCGGTCCGTTTCCACCCCGCGGTTTCCCAGCAAACCCAAGGTCCAGAGCGCCCATATCTTCTGTGCGTGCGCCGACGAATTGGCCTGTTGCACAACCGACTCCACCGTGGCCGGGCTCTTGCTCAACCCATACGCGGCCAGTTCGACTTCAATTCCGGCCGAGCGTACTTGCATGTCGCTGGAATTCAGCGCCGCCGTCGTAAGGTTTGCGATTTTCTGGTCCCAGGCCAGCTTGCCGCGCCAGCCATCCACGCGTGCGTCGATCTGCTCCAGCGCGCCGTTCGCCTGTCCCACCGCGAGTTCCAGCAAGGTCTCCGCCTGCTGCTGCGCTTTCATACGATTGAGTTGCGCAATGTCATCGGCGGAAGTTAACGACTTCACAGTCGCCGGCCGCGTTGAAAACCAACCGGCGAAATTTGCCGCATTCGGAGCGTGGTGAATATTCCCGGCGATAAGCGCGGCAAAAAGCCCCAACCCTGCGCCCATCACCCCGAGCACGCGGCTTCTGCTTTGCCCGCATTGCGCGCTCGATCCTTCAGGACCCGCCAGTGTCACATCTGCGCCCGGGCCGAGCTTGGCATACCCGCGCGCTGGAGCCGCCGCCGCGGGTTGCGCACAAGAGCCGAATTTTTCCGGGAAATCCATATCTTGTTCCAGCTATTCTTTAACTCTCGCTCAACTCTTTCATCCGAGCTATGCTGCAAAACCCGTAACAGGTGGCGTCCGATGGCCGGCAGAATGGCGTGCATTCAGGCAAACTTCAGGCGAAGCAGCAATACTTCATAACTAGTCTAGGAGCGGGTCCGAATTCGGGTAAAGTTACTTCGGTTCGCCCCGGCCTGATTGGAAACCAGGGTTCCACAACTTAGAAAGATCGCGGCCATCCGAAAGCCCAGGTTTTGGCATCGGATGGGAGCTACCGCGGTCCCCACATTGAAGTCCGAGGAGGAAGTCATGTCTGGAGGATTGAATTTGCGCAAGCTCGCGGTAGAAGTGGTCCTCATCCTTTGTGCGGCTGTCGTCGCCGTGGCGGCCGGTCCCGGATACCACGTCGTCCACACTTATAAGCTGGGCGGTGAAGGCGGTTGGGATTACCTCATCTCTCAGCCCAGTGCCCACCGGCTCTTCATTTCGCGCGGTACCCATGTGATCGTGTTCGACACCCAGTCGGGCAAAACCGTCGGCGAGATTGCCGACACCCCGGGCGTCCACGGCATCGCGTTCGCTCCGGAACTGGGCCTCGGATTCGTCAGCAATGGCCGCGAAGGAACCGTCAGCATCTTCGATCTGAAGACGCTTAAAACCAGCAAGAAAGTCAAAGTCGAACAGAATCCCGATGCCATCATTTACGATCCGGCCACCAAGCGGGTCTTCGCCTTCAACGGCCGCAGCCACAGCGCCAGTGTGGTCGACGCCGAAAAAGGCGATGTCCTGCAAACCATTAAACTGGATGGCAAGCCCGAATTTGCCGCCAGCGACGAAAAGGGCGAGGTTTTCGTTAATATCGAAGACAAGAGTGAACTGGTCGCCATCGATTCCAATAAAATGGCAATTAAGTCCACCTGGTCGCTGGCCCCCTGCGACGAGCCCAGCGGTCTCGCCATGGATGTCAAGAATCGTCGGCTCTTCGTGGGGTGCGATAACAAGATGATGGCAGTCGTGAATGCCGATGACGGCAAAGTCCTGGCTACTCCGGCGATTGGCGAAGGCGTAGATGCCACCGCCTTCGATCCCGGCACCGGCCTGGCCTTTGCTTCCTGCGGCGAAAGCGGCGTGCTGACCGTGGTCAAAGAAGAGTCGCCGGAAAAGTTCACCGTCGCGGAAAACGTTACGACCAAACAGGGTGCCCGTACCATGGCGCTCGATACGAAAACGCACAATGTCTACACCGTGACGGCAAAGTTCGGACCGCCTCCGGCGCCTACCGCCACCGATCCGCATCCGCGTCACGCCATTTTGCCCGGCACGTTTGAGGTGATTGAACTCAGTAGATGAACAAACTTCTTCGGTGGTGGCAGTTCACGGCGTGTATGGCGGTGGTTGTGGCATCAGTCTACCCGTGCGCCGCCTACTCGGTGCTGACTCACGAACAGGTTGTCGATCTGGTTTGGCAAGACAACCTGGTTCCCCTGCTCAAACACCGCTTTCCTGCCGCCACCCAGGACGATTTGAACACGGCCCATGCCTATGCTTACGGCGGCTCGCTGGTGCAGGACATGGGCTACTATCCCTTCGGCAACAAGTTCTTCAGCGACCTCACCCACTATGTCCGCACCGGAGATTTCGTCTCCAATCTCATCATGGAATCCTCCAACCTTGATGAATTTGCATTTGCACTCGGTGCTCTTGCGCATTATGCGGCCGATAATTGCGGGCATCCCATCATCAACGAAGTCACCGCCATCGAATTTCCCCACCTCAAGCATCAGTTCGGCAAATCAGTCACCTATGCCGACGATCCCAAGGCGCACATCCGCACCGAGTTTGGCTTCGACATGGTCCAGGTTGCCAAGCAGCGCTACACCTCCGACCGTTATCACGACTTCATCGGATTCGCTGTGTCGAAACCGGTTCTGGAACGCGCCTTCGTCGATACCTACGGCATCCCGCTGAATTCCGTCATCAAAAATGAAGACCTCGCCTTCGGCACCTTCCGCCGCGCCATCAGCGAAGTGATTCCTGAGATGACTCGCGTGGCATTACTGGCGCGTGGCAAGGAGATGGTCAAGGAAACTCCCAACTTCAACAAAAAAGAGTTCCGCTACTACCTCTCGCGCACCAGTTATGAAAAAGAGTGGGGCAAGGGATACCGCAAGCCAGGATTCGGCGCTCGCGTGCTGGCCGTGATCCTGAGGATCGTGCCCAAGGTCGGGCCGTTCAAAGCCCTGGCCTTCAAAGTTCCCAAACAAAAAAGCGAAGACCTCTATATTGCCAGCGTCGACCACACGGTGCAGGACTACAAGAAACTACTCGGCGAAGTCCGCGCCAACGATCTGCATCTCCCCGACATGGATTTCGATACCGGCAAAGTCACCCACGCCGGCGAATACGTGCTGAGTGACGAAACCTACGCTCACCTGCTCGACGCGCTCGCCCAACGTCACTTCGACGAAATCACTCCCTCGCTCCAGGCCAACATCCTGAACTTCTATAGCAATCCCGAAGCTCCCATCGCCACCAAGCGCAACAAGCAGAAGTGGCAAAAAACCGAAGCCGAGGTTGAGCAACTCAAAGCCATCTCCGCCCCAGACAAGAAGGCGAGCCTTGAAAACTTAGCTCCCGCGACCCTCGAACCCTAGTACGGCAACCCGCAATTCGGGCCTCAGTTTTAAATCTCACTCGTAATTTCGGAGCATAATTGCCCTCATGAACAAGACCGCTGCTGTTCTCTCCTTTGCCTTCTGCCTGCATGCAGCCCTCCTGCTCGCACAGCAATGCGTACCCAATGCCAATCAGAGCTGCACCCCCAATGTCTCTTTGGCCCTGCCGTCGGGCAGTCCCGTGAATTGGGACGCTGCGCTGAACCAGAACTTCCAGCGCCTTGATTCCCTCCTCAGTGGGAAGGCGATGCTGCCCGCATTGAACGCTGCCAGCACCAACAATGTCTTGACGCCATTTGCTTACGGAGCCAAAGGCGACGGAGCCACCGACGACACCGCTGCCTTTCAAGCCGCCTTGAATGGCGCCATGTCCACCCACAAGGCTCTGTTCATTCCTCCCGGATACGTCTTCAAGGTTTCGCAGATCAATGCCGCCGATCAGAACAACCTGATCAGTATCTACGGCGATGCAAGCCCGACCGGCTTCCAATCCACCATCTCCTGCAACGAGAACGCGAGAAACACTGGCATCTGCCTGGATTTGACCGGCTCACAGTATGTCCGCATTGAAGGTATCCGTTTCCAATACGGCGGGAACTATCCCCTCGCGGTGATTCGCATGGGCAAATCCGCCGGCGGAAATGGAAATCGCGGAAACAGCTAGGGCGGCGACAAAGGCCCGGGCACGATGAATCTCACCGGCGGCTATTACCTCAACGGTGCCAGAGTCGTGATTTCGGCTTCTCTCAGGACCACATCGGCAAGCTCCGACGCCGTTGCGCTCGATGGAATGACCTCGGCCGGACATTGCAATTTGGTTCCCACGAATTCTTCGGCGGCCAGCAGCTTGACCTCAACCTACATCTCCGGGAAGAGCGCGAACGAGATCACCGTGGCACACGCCCCAACCTCGGGAATGACCTTCGACATCTTATGCACCCCCAACTGATCTGATCTTGTCATTCCGGGCGGTCCGCAGCCGCGCAACGGCGAGGACGTGCCGAGCAACCTGCTGTTCACAGTGATGCGAGATACCGCGCTCCACCCGCCCTGACATACGGGCCGCAATCCATTCGCCAGATTTTCGTGGCCCGAAGGTGCTATAGACCCCTTGAGGAAACGGTTAGACAATCCCAGCGCTTTCGCGGCACTGGTATCGATCTGGCTGAACATTTTGTTTATACCTCATAGCTAAACCGCATTCTCTGGTCGGGCCCGGGTTCACCTTTTTGTCGCATTCCGAATATTCAGGAATCTGCCAATGCCATCGGGGGCGAAATGAAAATACCACTAGGCTCGCTTCACCATCATTCCTTGAGTTTCCTCAGAACGGGGTCCGTGGCGATCTGCCTCTTCACTATTTGCCTTGTCTATGTTTCGACAGCCCAGCCGCAAAGCGCAATTCAGCCGGGCAGCACGCCCACGGTCACACCCTTCGAAGTTCCCGGCTCCGGCACCGGAACACTTCAGGGAACAGTGGGATTGGGCATTAATTCTGGCAACATGATCGTCGGCGTTTCTATCGACTCAAGCGGCGTCGGGCACGGCTACGCCGGCCCCGCCAGTGGCCCCTTTGTGACTTTCGATGTCCCCGGCGCCGGGACAGGTTCTGGCCAAGGCACCTGGCCGCAGACCATTAACGCTTCGGGCACGATTGCCGGCCTGTACTACGACTCCAACGGTATAACCTATGGATTCGTGCGATCGGCGACTGGTTCCTACTCCAAGTTTCCTTGCCAGATGGCGACCAATGCACCCGCTGGCGGGGGCGCGGCCATGATCATCAACACCTCCGGCGCCGTGACCGGGTATTGCGCTGATAACAACGGTGTCTTTCACGGATTTCTGCGCACAGCGGCCGGTAAGCTTATCCGGTTCACCGCTCCGGGTGCGGGAACCGCCTACCGCCAAGGCACATTTGGCGGCAGCATCGACGATTTCAACAGCATTGCGGGATTGGACTTGGACAGCAACGGTGTGTACCACGGGGTCAGCGTCGTCCAGGGAAAACTGACGACCTTTGATGTACCCGGGGCTGGAACGGCATCCGACCAGGGAACCTTTGCCAGCGCTATCAACAATGCCGGGACCATCGCCGGCTCGTACATCGATACCAACTATGTCCTTCACGGGTTCGTTCGCACCTCAACCGGCGCCGTAACCTCATTTGACCCGCCCGGTGCGCTGGCGACCTTCCCGGCCTACATCAACGGCACAGGCACGATCGCGGGTTCGTACACTGACGCCAACTCGGTAAACCACGGCTTTTTGAGATCTTCCTCTGGTTCCTTCATCACCATCGATTGCCCTTCGTCAGGGGGAACGGTCTACGCCCAAACCTGGGCGTTCGGCATTAACTCCACAAATGTGGCTGCGGGATTCTGTTTAGATACCAACTCCGTCTGGCACGGGATGGAGTCTGTTCCGTAATCCTGTGCTCCAAATTGTTATTCTGCTGGTCTTGAAAGGGCTCGTGCTTTGCGCTCCCCAAAAAGCCGTAAGGGCACGAGTTTACTCGTGTCGCTAACGCCGCCGTTCCCACCCCTACGCTGTCATTCCGAGAAGCGACGTGCCGAGCAACCTGCTGTTCATTTCACTGGTTAGGAAAACACCCGCGCTCTCATCGAAAGCGAATCATTCCGTTTCCGCCGGCGCGAAGAACACCAGCACCGCCAATTCTTCTTGAATGTCATAGAAACGGTGCTCGACCCGGGCCGCGACAAAAATCGTGCTTCCCGCCGTCACTTCACGCTTTTCATTTGCCGCCTGAAACCGGGCTCGGCCACGAACCACGTAATACATTTCATCCTCATTGTGTGGACGCTGCCCGTCAACGCTTCCCGCCGCCAGCACATAAAGCCCCGCGCTCATGCTGGGTACCCGCAGGAACTCCTGATACAGCTTGCCGCTCCCGGCGCGCTCCCGATTCACCCCGTCGACATCCCAGGATTGCACCTTCACGCCAGAATTCCCCCGAAGATCAACTCCGTGAATTGCGGGACAAGATTGTTCGCCTGCAAGTCGCCCTCGGGCTTGTACCACTGATAAATCCAGTTCGTCATGCCGAGCAGCGCGAACGCCGCCGCCCGCGGGCTGACGTGTCCCTTGGCCTGCCGCGCCTGCTGCACCTCGCGCATCAGCCCTTCCAGAAAATGCACGTACTCCTTCTTGCGCGCATTGATGCGCCGCCGCAGCGACGGCGGCAGCGGATGGTTCTCGTGCAGCATGACCGTGATCTCCCGGTCCCGCGGGCTCAGCACCACTTCGATATGCAGCCGGATCAGCGTCCGCAGCCTCTCCTCCGCGCTGCCAATGCTCCGCACCGGATTGATCACGCGCTCCTGCGTAATATCCATCGCGTGATTCATGATCTCGAACAAAATCTCGTCCTTGCTTTGAAAGTGGTGATACAGTCCGCCCTTACTCAGCCTGAGCGCGCCCGCCACGTCGTTCATCGACGTCGCGTCATACCCGCGCTGCTGAAAAAGCCGGGCGGCGGTGCGCAGAATTTCCTGCCGGGAATCAACCAGCGCTTCGCGAGCCATCGTGGGACATGGTAACGGCCCCAGGGGACTTTCGACAAACCGCCACCACAAAATTATCTTTTCTCAGCCTCGGCCGCTTCTTCCC
>DAIDGW010000114.1 GCA_027452245.1 Acidobacteriaceae bacterium | reverse complement strand
ATTGCAAGGGGCGCAAGGGCCAGCAAGCACGTCAAGATCAGCTGCCACATCCTTGAACTACTCATAGCCACCTCTAAGACGAAGTCGACGCTATGAAAAGGCTGGCTTTCCCATTTTGGGAATGGCCACGAAACTTTCTTTGATTTTTGTATCACCGAACCGCGTGGAGTTCGCTCGGGATGATTCCTCAAAGCAATGTACCGTCTTCACTGTACAGATCGGAAACTCTAAGGTGTGTAGCCGAGAAGCGGTAGAGTTTCCGCGCGTTATTGCGATTCGCGGATTTCTCGAAGGCAGAGAGCAATGGTGGAATCCCTGTTCTTTAGCTGGATGCCCAAACAATTCGCAACAATCCAGTCAGCGCCAGTTCCTCTGAGATGAGCAGCAGATGAGGTCGTCGGAAACGCGATCACTTTCGCGCCGGCAGATTTTCCCGCCTGAACACCGGCGGGAGCATCTTCGCAGACGACGCACTCAGAAATCGGCATGCCGAGAATATTGGCTGCCGTCAGATAGGGCTCCGGATGCGGCTTGCCATGCGTAATGTCGTCGGAAGTAATGAATCGGTGCGGCACCGGCAATCCGGCGGCCTTGACGCGAACCTCCGCCAGGGCGCGAGTGCACGATGTCACAATTGTCCATCGATCGGCAGGCAAGTTTGCCAGGAGTTCGAGTGCACCAGGCAGTGGAACTACACCTTCCAGATCTTCGATTTCACGTCGTTCGACTTCGCGATTTTCCGCCGCATGATCCGCATCCGGCAAATACTCGCGGATTGTGCTGAGACTCGGGCGGCCGTGGGCGTGCGCGACAACCTCTTCGGGATCAAAACCTCGTTCGAGCGCCCAGCGGCGCCAGACGCGTGTTACCGCAGGAGTGGAATCAATCAGCACGCCATCAAGATCAAACAACATCGCACTACACTGGATTTGGGTCATTACTGTAGAAGAATTCATCATTTTCGGAATGAGCACTGGGACGAAATCCCGATTGTAACCGACGTGAGCGATGAGATTTTAAACGGGTGTGCCGACCTGTGTGTCGATCATCACGTCCCTGTAATTTTCGTCGCCGCTTGTCTGCCAGGAGCGTACTATTTAGTAGCAAGAGTCGAACGGGAGCGCTCGATGTTATCCAAGTGCGCGAATCCCGAGTGTAGTGAGAAATTCCGCTACCTGCACAAAGGCAAAGTCTTTCGCCTGAATCCCCATCCAATTCTGTGCGCGAATGATCCTGGACTGGAATCTCGTCTGTCCGAGCGGTTCTGGCTGTGCGGGGAGTGTGCCCAGAAGATGAGGATTGTCTGGGGCGGCTCGCAGATCAAAGTCGTACCCATTCCGCAACAAATCGAGCATGCCGTTGTGCTCTTGTCCGCGCGAACGGAAAACCTATTTCCGCCGGCGCTTCGGGTCGAGAGTGTGCGAACAGCCTCAGTTGGCGCTGGAGAAAATTGAGAGAGGTTCAGCTGCTCAAAACCGTACAAGCTGCCGAGGAATGATGAAGAGACGCAGCGGCCTGCGTCTCTCTCGGCAAAGCTGAGGGATCGAATTAAGACTGAATGATTTTTTCCAATGCCGGACGACTGCGGATGATCAGCGTCGATCCTTTCAGCTGCAACAGTTGTCGTTTTTTGAAATCGGAGAACAAACGGCTGACAGTTTCGCGCGTTGTACCAATGATTTCGGCGATCTCTTCGTGAGTGAGAGTGAGCTTCACCTGCATCGAGCCATCGTTCTGCGAGTTCTTGCTGGACCAGGAAAGCAGGAGCTTCGCGAATTTCTCCGACGGCGAGGTTGCCAAACCGAGGGTACGGATCTCGTCGTAGGCAGTGTAATAATTGCGGCTGAGTTGCTCGGCGACGCGCAAGGCAACTTCCCCGTGTTCTTTGAGGAACTGCAACAATGCTTCTCGAGAGATGAAATTGGCTTGTCCCGGTTCCATCATCTCTGCAGTAACTTCATAGGAACGGTTGGAAATTACCGCACTCAACCCGAGTACATCGCCGCCCTCGGAGATCTTCGTGATGATAGTTTTGCCTTCGCGGGACGAGGTGGAGAGCTTAGCCTTGCCAGTACAGAGAACAAAAACTCCGCGCGGTTGCTGTCCTTCAATGAACAGCATTGCGCCCTTGGGGTAGATTGCGGTTGATTTGATTTCGTTGAGGCGCTGCCCGGCGGGAACGGAAAGGTCACAGAAAAGATGATCCTCCTTCACCGGGCAAGTGAGGCAGTTATCAAGGATATTTAGACCGTAAGGGGCGCGCATGTGCACCCTCCCGGCGCAATTGTAGCACCGCAATTCAGATTGTGATCACCATCACGAAGCCGTGTGATTACGCGTATTTGTGAGCACCGACACACATGAAAAGCTGTGTCATGATGGGGGTTGTTTAGGATCACAAAGACCTCGACATGGCACCCGCAAGTTCATGAAACAATAGCTCGTTATTTTCTGGAGTGTGTCCGTGCCAGTACGCAGTTCCCTTCCCAAGACCATCAATGAAGAAGCGCGCCATGACCAAAGTGTAGCGAGGGGCGGATTAGATTTCCTTTTTGCGCCTCAGTCACTGGCTGTGATTGGAGCTACAGAGCGCCCAAACAGCGTCGGACGCAACGTGCTCACGAACCTGCTGGCATGCCGCTATCCACTGCGTGTGTATCCGATCAATCCCAATCGCAATGAGATTCTCGGTATAAAGACACACTCCAATATTAGTGCCGTACCCGAGTGCGTTGATTGCGCGATTATTATCACCGCCGCGGAAATCGTCCCCAACGCCATTTCCGAGTGCCTGGATGCTGGCGCACGATCTGCGGTCGTAATCTCAGCCGGATTTCGCGAACAGGGACAGGGCGGCGCCGCACTCGAAGAAAAGATCCAGAAGCACCTGCAGCGCGGGGACATGCGGATGATCGGTCCCAACTGCATGGGATTCATGAATCCGCAACTTGGATTGAATGCGACATTTGCCAGGACATTGCCGCAAGCGGGTAGCGTTGCATTCCTGAGCCAAAGCGGAGCACTGCAAACTGCCATTCTTGATTGGAGCGAACAGGAGCACGTCGGTTTCAGCGCGATTGTCTCGACCGGTTCGATGCTCGACGTCGGATGGGGCGATCTCATCTATCACTTCGGCGCTGACCCGCACACAAAAGCTATCTTGATCTACATGGAATCGGTGGGGGATGCCCGCGCATTTGTCTCGGCCGCGCGCGAGATCGCACTCAGCAAACCGATCATCGTCATCAAAGCGGGAAGATCGGAAGCGGCATCGAAAGCGGCGGCTTCGCATACAGGAGCGATGACGGGAAGCGACGATGTCCTTGATGCGGCCTTCCGGCGATGTGGGGTGCTGCGTGTTCAGAATATTGCTGACTTGTTTTACATGGCAGAGGTGTTGAGCAAGCAACCACGTCCGCGAGGACCGCGGCTAACTATTGTGACCAACGCAGGCGGACCGGGTGTCCTGGCAACCGATTCCCTGATTGCAACCGGAGGACAGTTGGCAAATCTCTCCGCCGACTCTCTTCGACAACTCGACAGTTTCCTTTCTGCCTATTGGAGTCACAGCAATCCGATTGATGTACTCGCCGATGCCGATGCCCAACGTTACGCAAAGGCGATTGAGGTTGCCGCGAATGATCAGGAGAGTGACGGACTTCTGGCCGTAATGGCACCCCAAGGGGGCGCGGATCCCAATGATGTGGCGAAATACTTGAGGCCCTTGGCACACTCGACCGGAAAGCCGCTCATCGCTAGTTTTATGGGCGGCAACGACATGGCAAACGCAACCGCCATGCTAAACGAGATCGGAATCCCAACTTTCTCCTATCCCGATACCGCTGCACGCGCGTTCACATATATGTGGCGCTACACCTACAACCTGCGCGGATTGTATGAGACCCCGGTGCCCACCGGAGGAACGCAGCCGAACGCACAAGCACAGGTCCGCGATTTTGTGGAGCATGCGCGTGCGAACCGCCACACGCTCCTCAATGAATTCGAAGGCAAGCAACTACTTTCCTGGTATGGGATTCCCGTCGTCGATACGCGAGCGGGTCGAAATGAACAGGAAGCTGCCACGCACGCGGCAGAAATCGGCTACCCGGTCGTGGTGAAATTATTATCGAACACGATCACGCATAAAACCGAGGTGGACGGCGTCAGGCTGAACCTCTCCACCGGGGAGCAGGTTCGCGCTGCGTATCGCAGCATTCAACGCTCGGTGGCAGAACGAGTCGGCGAAGAACATTTTCTCGGTGTCACCGTCCAGCCCATGTTACAAGTCGATGGCTACGAGTTGATCCTGGGCAGCAGCGTCGATGCGCAATTTGGCCCTGTGATCCTTTTTGGCTCGGGTGGCCAGCTGGTCGAGGTCTATGGGGACCGGGCTCTGGGCTTGCCTCCACTGAATACGACGTTGGCGCAGCGCTTAATGGAGCAGACTAAAATTTTTACCGCATTGAAAGGCGTCCGCGGCAGAAAAGCCGTTAATCTTGAAGCGATGGAGAACCTGTTAGTGCGATTCAGCCAGCTTCTGATCGAACAGCCGGCCATCAAGGAAATCGATATCAATCCGCTAGTAGCCGGGCCAGAGCAACTGGTGGCTCTCGACGCTCGGGTAGTGCTGCATGATCCCGAAGTCCAGGACAACGCTTTGCCACAAACTGCCATTCGCCCTTATCCCACACAATACGTCTGGCAGCACCGACTGAAGGATGGAACCGAAGTAACGATCCGCCCCATCCGCCCCGAAGACGAGCCGCTGATGATCCTATTTCATGCGACTCTCTCCGAGCGCAGTGTTTACCTTCGCTATTTCTGCTCGCTGACTCTGAGTACGCGCATTAACCATGAGCGACTCGTCCGCATCTGTTTTGGAAACTACGACCGCAGTTTCGCACTGGTGGCGGAGCGCACGAATTCCGAAACAGGTGAATCCGAAATCCTAGGGGTGGGGCGCCTGAGCGGACTCAACAACCGCCACGAGGGCGAAGCCGCTGTTCTGGTAAGCGATCACTGGCAGCACAAGGGACTCGGTACGCAGCTCTTGGCTCGCATTGTGGACATCGCTCGGGCCGAAAAATTCAAACGGCTTGGCGGGGAGATTTTGCGCGACAATCTCCCAATTCAAGGAATTTTTAAGAAACTTGGCTTTCGCCTGCAACCGATGAAGGATCCGACCTCCGTATTCGCCTGTATAGATCTGTAAGGCAGATCTTCTCTATACCCGCCATTCACAGAGGCTTGAGTATCGACACATTGAGTGTCTAGGAAGACACAACACGAACAATTTCGAGTTGAGGCTCGAACTTCAGCGTCGCGCCGATCGCACGCGATACAAGACACAACTTTTCTGACTTGTTAAGAACCTCAAGCGCACGCTCACGCTGGTCTGACGAAGAAATCTTCAAGTTGGGGCGAATCACGATTTCGGTGAAGCAGTAGCCGGAATCAGCACGACGAATCGTTCCGCTAGCTTCCACCTGCAGGTCGGTGAAATCGAAGTGCGCGGCGCTCGCCACGGAGCGAACAGTCGTGGTGTAGCACCCGGCCAAGGCCGCCAGCAGGAGCTCTTCTGGCGTCCACCGGCCCTCCAGTCCTCCGAATTCCATGGGAGCGGTAAAGTGGATTGCATTCGGAGCCGAATCGGATTTCGCCAAGCCAGTGCGACCGGAAGTCCACCAGGCGGAAACTCGATATGCATGCTCGTCGCTCATACGCTTGCATCTCCTTGTCTATCGGGATATTGGACTCGAAGAAAGCTGGAACTTAGGCCACTCCCTGGCTTCCGACAACAACTCGGCGCTCGTCTTCGATTTTCTTGATCTGCGCTTGCAACCACTTGGACAAAACTCGCTCCAACTCGAATTGCGTCTCGGTACGATAGAAATCTTCGATGGTGCGTCCATCAGGAGAGATTGGAATGAAACGACACGGAATATTTTCGCGGTGCCGGTTGTTGGGAACGAACACAAACAGCGCGCAGGTCGTGCACGGATGTCGCCATGTTGGATTGCCGAAATTGGGGCAAACAGGAGAATCCTGGAAGATCGCGGGGGGTAACCAAGGGGAATGTCGGGGGCGGCCATAGCCGCCTTCTTCCAAAAAACTCAATTCAAATTTCAGCAAATCCAGAATGTCGCGCCCACTGTGGGACATGGGACACCTCGATTGCCGCTCAGGATGACAGAAATATTGGCATTACCTCCGTGTAACTGGTCACGAGATTTTGTGATTTGAATCACAATTTCGTAGTTTGTCCTTCGCACTAAGTGATTTGTATACGCCAACATTTCTCCTCGAACTGTGATTCCGAGCATGGTCAATTGAGATCATCATTAACGGGGAGGATATTGCGGAGTAGTAATTGTTGTCAGCAATGATGAGGAGCGCAACACCGTATTGCTCGTGACGGGCTGTTTACAAAGAGTTCGCGTGATTGAGGTCACAATTTCTTTGTCCTGCTGATGTGATTTACATCACCGCCCAGAGTGACCTCTGCCATATATCACACGCGCACGCCATGCGACCCTAGCTCTTCGAGAAGAACGAAACGATAGGCTCAGATGTCGTTCCGGTCTTGGAACAAGCATTCGGGTCCGGCGGTAATCGATAGGTTTGTGATATCTTGCGGGCAAAATTCCTTATAGGAGGAGGTACTGTGAAACATCTTCTTTCTCGAGTGGCGCTGGCCAGTTTACTGGCTTGCGGCATGATCATGGTCTGCACTTCCGCACAAGCGGAGGATGCGGCGGCAACTTTCAAAGCGAAGTGCGCGATGTGCCACGGAGCAAATGGAGAAGGCGGGAAGATGGGAACCCGCAATTTCGCTTCCGCCGATATCCAGAGCCAAACTGATGCGCAACTGGCTGAGACTATCTCCAAGGGGAAACCGCCCAAGATGCCCTCGTACGCTGGGAAGTTGAGTGACGCGCAGATTAAGGATCTGGCGGCCTACGTGAAGACCTTAGGGAAGAAGTAACCAGTGCCGCACTGGCGGCCATGGAGACTTGTTGATTACTGAAGACTGGCGGGTGAGAGTATGCCTGAACAAAAGAAGACGAGGAGATTTCTTGCGTTTGGAATTGCCCTCACCCTATTTTTCCTTATCACCAGCCTCGCCTTAGCAGCCAAGCAGCCCTCCCCAAAACCAAAAAATGATGACTGCCTGGCGTGTCACGGCGACTCGACGCTGACGCATGATGTCAACGGCAAGCCGGTCAGTCTGTATGTCGATCCCCAGAAGTTTAAGGATTCGATTCACGGGTCGATGTTCAATTGCGTCGATTGCCACACCGACGTCAAGAATTCTCCCCACGAGCAGACGCCGTCGAAAGTGAACTGCGCGACGTGTCACGCCGATGAGAAAGCCGCGTACGACCGCAGTTTCCACGCGAAGGCGCGAGCCGGTGGAAACCTGAATGCCGCGAGCTGCACTGACTGCCATGGCAGCCCACATGAATTGCTGCCAGCGAGTGACCCGAAATCACGCGTGAGTCACGCCAATATTCCAGGAACGTGCGGAGCGTGTCACGAGCAGAAATTTGTTATGGGTGAGCAGGGCGCGCAGATGGTGGTTTCATATCAGCAGAGCGTGCATGGACACGCGGTGGCTGAAGGATCCGACAAGGCTGCGGTCTGCACCGATTGTCATGGAAGTCATGACATTCTGGATGCTAAGGATTCAAAATCGCCCATCTTCAAATTCAACGTGCCGGCCACCTGCGGCAAATGCCACCAAGGCATTGAGGCACAGTTCCAGCAGAGCATTCACGGACAGGCCATCGCTCAGGGAAACTGGCAGGCTCCGGTGTGCACGGACTGCCACGGAATTCACTCCATCAAGTCGCACCTGGACCCGAATTCCCCGGTAGCCGCGCAGAATGTCGCGCAGGCGACCTGCGCGCGCTGCCACGAAGGAATGCGGCTATCGCAAGAATTCGGGGTGCCGAGCCGCCGGGAGACGACTTACCTGGCTAGCTATCACGGATTGGCAGCGCAATTGGGATCGCAGGTAGTGGCAAACTGCGCGAGTTGCCATGGAGTGCATAACATTCTGCCGTCGAGCGATCCGCGATCTACGATCAACAAAGCCAATCTGGCAAGAACCTGTGGACAGTGCCATCCCGGTGTGACTGAGAAGTTTGCCTCCGCCAAGGTACACGTGGGAGCGCCTCTCTCGGCCGATATGGGCAGCAAAGCCGTGCGCTGGATCCGGCGCTTCTATCTCAGCATGATCGTCGTAGTGATCGGCGGCATGCTGCTGCACAACTTCATTATCTGGCGATTCAAGGCCCTGGAGCGGCGCAAGCGCGAACAGCGGATGGTCACACGCATGGAGGCGCGCTTCCGCTGGCAACACGCGACATTGCTCATCAGCTTCATGATTTTGGTGATCACAGGGTTTGCCCTGAAGTTCCCCGAGTCGTGGTACGCATCGATGCTCGGGCTCAGCGAGAAAGTACGGGGCGTGTTGCATCGAATTGCGGCGGTCGTACTCATATCCGTGAGCGTTTATCACTTGATAGACCTGGCGATCACGCGCAAAGGTCGCAGACTGGTCATTGACCTGTTCCCGACCTTCGATGATGTTCGCGGAGCCAAGGAAAACATCCTTTATTACCTTGGGCTTAGCTCCAATAAGCCCACCTTTAAGCGATTCAACTACGCGGAAAAAGCGGAGTACTGGGCACTGGTTTGGGGCATGTTCGTTATGGCCGGAACCGGCCTGATGCTATGGGCGAAAGTGTTCGTAGGTAATCATCTGCCGCGCTGGTTCCTGGACGCAGCCACGGCAGTCCACTACTACGAAGCAGTGCTGGCTACATTGGCGATTCTGGTGTGGCACTTCTATCAGGTATTTCTCGATCCGGATGTATATCCGATGAACTGGGCGTGGTGGGACGGGAAAATGCCGTTACATCACTACCGCGAGGAGCACGGACTGGATTCAGAGACGATGAAGCAAGCCATTGCGGAAGCTTCAGGGGAAGACGTCAACCAGGAAGAACACGAGACCGCGGGAGCGAAGCATGTCTGAGGAAAAATCTCCGCCGGGAGAGGTCGAGGCCCGGCACGGATTGCGCATGTTGTTGCGCAATCCGGTGAGTCTGGCCGGCATTGCATTAGTCATCGTCAGCATCGCCAACATCCTGATCTTCGTGATGCTCGATCTGATTGCGAAGAAGCCCAGCCCTTACATCGGAATCCTGGCCTACATGGTGGCGCCCGGCTTTTTAAGCCTGGGACTGCTATTGATCCTGGCGGGAGTGCTGCTGGAGCGGCGGAAAAAGGTTCCGGCTACCGAGTTTTATCCCACGATTGATCTCAAGAATCCCGCCCAGCGCAGTGCTGTGATCTCCTTTGTCACGTTCCTCGTAGCATTCGTGGCCGTGAGCGCGGCGGGGAGTTACAAAGCTTACGAATTCACGGATTCGGTGCAGTTTTGCGGACAACTTTGCCATACGGTAATGAATCCGGAATACACGGCGTACCAACTTTCGCCACATGCGCGAGTGGCCTGCGTCGAGTGCCATGTGGGTGCTGGGGCGACCTGGTATGTGAAATCGAAGTTATCGGGAGCGCGGCAGGTCTACGCCGCGACCTTCAATACATTCCCGCGACCCATTCCCACTCCGGTCCACAACTTGCGCCCGGCGCAGGAAACTTGCGAGCAGTGCCATTGGCCGAAGAAGTTTTATGGTGGACAGCTGAAAGTATTCACGCATTACGCCAGCGACGAAAGCAATACCGTTCGCCAGATTCGGATGTTGATCAATACGGGTGGCGGCGATCCCGCCACGGGCGCGCCAGAAGGCATCCACTGGCACATGAATATTGCCAACAGAATTGATTACGTAGCGGCTGACGAGAAGCGGCAAGTCATCCCATACGTTCACGTCGTGGATCAGCAAGGCCGCGTCAGTGAGTACTACGCGAAGGATTCGAGCCTCAGTAAGGACCAAATTGCGAAGGCGCCGCAGCATCGGATGGATTGTGTCGATTGCCATAATCGTCCGACGCACATTTACGTACCACCCGATCTGGCGGTTGATCAGTCTCTGCTGGCGAAGAAACTCGATGCTTCTCTTCCCTTCCTCAAGCAACAGGCAGTTACGGTTTTGACGGCAAATTACGCCACCACCGACACGGCGATGCAGGGCATTGCCAGCGGCCTGCAGGGATTTTATGAGAACAAGTACCCAGAAGTCGTAAAGATGAAGCAATTGGAATTGCGAAATGCGGTCGATGAAATTCAGCAGATCTATAAGCGTACAACCTTCCCCGAGATGAAGCTGAATTGGCAGACTCATCCTAACAATCTGGGACATTTTTACTTCAATGGTTGCTTCCGGTGCCACGATGGCCAGCACGTGAGCTCCGATGGAAAGGTTATTCCTAAAGACTGCAATCTCTGCCATACGCTGATGTCGCAGAGCGAAGGGACGACCAATGTGGCCACGGCCGCTCCCCCGGCCGGATTTAAGCATCCCGTGGATATCGGCGATCTGACCCAGGTGAATTGCAGCGATTGCCACAATGGCGGCGTTGGCCCCTAGGCGGATGACTTGCTGACCTGCAACCCGTGCTCTTAACCTCGGCATCGAAGCTCCAATCCCGAAGGATTGGAGCATGCCGATGCCGGATTTTTCGAAGCTGAATCATGGAACCTTCAACACACGCCGACGCAATCTCCTACGCTCGGCTGCCGGCATCGCCGGGGTTTCTGCTCTAAGCAATATATTCCCCAATAGCCCTGAACCCGCATTTGCAAAGCTGTCTCAGAGTTCTCAGGCGAACAGTCCGTCCTACGCCGGGGAGCAGTCGAGCACAACGCCAGCTCCGCAGAAATTCCAGCAGAGAATGATCGGGTTCATGCTGCCACACGAACAATTCCCAGTGCCGGAACTGGTGGAGTTGGGAGTCGCCGCCGAGCGGGCTGGATTCGATCTGCTCGCCACCAGCGACCATCTGCAACCCTGGCAGACGAGCGAGGGTCATGCTGGTATGGCTTGGGTAACGCTCTCGGCCATAGGAGCAAAAACGCGGCGCGTTTGGATGGGAACCACCGTAACTTGTCCCACATTCCGCTACAACCCTTCGGTGGTAGCCGAAGGATTTGCCTCATTGAATCTGCTGTACCCGGGGAGAGTTTTTCTTGGCATTGGATCGGGCGAGGCCTTGAACGAGCAGGCTGCAACGGGAGAATGGCCTAAGTGGCCAGAGCGATCCGAGAGGCTTGTGGAAGCATCGGAGATTATTCGGCAGTTGTGGTCCGGAAACGAAGTTCATCACAAGGGACAGTACTACAACGTGAACGCGAAGCTGTTTGATCCGCCCAAGACTCAGATTCCACTCATGATGGCGGGCAATGGCCCGAAAGCCATGCGCCGCTGCGGTCAGTTCTCGGAGGGGCTAATTACGGACCCTAAGACATGGAAGAAGCACAAAAGCGAATTCGAGGCCGGTGCTCAGGCGGCCGGTAAGAACGTGAAAGACATGCCGGTGCTCGTCGAGCAATATGTTGTGGTCGGCGACAAGAACCAGGCGGAAAAAGCGGCGGAGTTGTGGCGCTTCGGCCCAAAGGCATTTACCAAGTATTACAACGTTCTAGATCCCGAAGAGATTCAAAAAGAAGCGGACATGGAAATCCCGCTGGAGAAAGTGTACGAAGGATGGGCGATCGGGACGGATCCGGCGGCGCATCTGAAGGTTATTCACGAGCTATTCGATAGCGGGGTCACCATTGTAAACATCCATTCGGGTCAGACTGATCTTAAGCGTGTGATCGAGTTCTATGGGACGGAAGTGTTGCCGAAGCTGAAACAGACGACCAGCAAGGCAGCATAGCGGGACGATCCATTTGGGCACGAGAGTCGTATCGACTTCGAAATGCTCTAAGTCCATCTCCTATTGAGATTTATCCAAACTTTGCGCTGCCTTCGCTCAAGTTTCGTGTGATTCCCATCACATTCGTGTGTAACTCCACAACACGACATACAAATCCCGTTCCGGCATTCTGAAAGTATCCTCGTCGGGGTTTGGAGCCATCCCTCTCGCCCCGGCGAGAGATTTGGTTCGGGGGAATCAATGAAGCGCAAATTTAAGACCATGGACGCCAACGAGGCGGTGGCGAACATTGCCTACCGAGCAAGCGAGGTCATTGCCATTTATCCCATCACGCCGTCGTCGCCGATGGGAGAGTGGGCGGACCAGTGGTCTTCCGAAGATGTTCCTAATGTGTGGGGTTCGATACCCCATGTGATCGAAATGCAAAGCGAAGGCGGAGCGGCCGGGGCGGTGCACGGCGCCTTGCAGACGGGATCGCTGGCGACAACGTTTACGGCGTCGCAGGGATTGCTGCTGATGATCCCGAACATGAACAAGATCGCCGGCGAACTGACGCCAACGGCCTTCCATGTTTCGGCAAGAACAGTGGCGACGCATGCGCTCTCGATTTTTGGCGATCACTCGGACGTAATGATTTGCCGCACGACCGGCTGGGCGATGCTGTGCTCGAACTCGGTGCAGGAAGCCATGGATCTGGCGCTGATCGCACACGCGGCATCGTTGGAGACGCGGATTCCCTTCCTGCATTTCTTTGATGGATTTCGCACGTCTCATGAAGTCAACAAGATTGAGATGCTGACCGAGGACGACATCCGGTCGCTGATCAACAACGATCGGGTAATCGAACACCGGCAGCGGGCGCTGTCACCGGATCGCCCTGTATTGCGCGGAACGGCGCAGAATCCGGATGTATTTTTCCAGATCCGCGAGAGCGCGAACAAATACTACGACGCCGCACCCGCCAAGTTGCAGGCTGTAATGAACAGATTCGCGGAAGCAGTCGGACGCTCCTATCATTTGTTCGACTACGTCGGCGCGCCCGATGCTGAACGCGTGATCGTGATGATGGGATCGGGCGCCGAAGCGGCGCACGAAACGGTGGAGTATCTGAATACGCGCGGCGAAAAAGTGGGATTGCTCAAAGTGCGGTTATATCGTCCGTTCTGCGTGAAGTCCTTCATGGAAGCTCTACCGACGACGATGACGAAAATTTCGGTCCTCGACCGGACAAAAGAATCAGGCGCGATAGGCGAACCACTGTACCTGGATGTAGTGAATGCTATCCAGGAAGGGCTGAAGTTGGGATACGGCAAGCTGAAATCCGCTCCGGCGATCGTGGGCGGACGCTATGGATTGTCATCCAAAGAGTTCACGCCCGCGATGGTGAAGACGGTTTACGGCAATCTGAACCAGGCGAAACCAAAAGATCACTTCACGGTGGGCATACAGGATGACGTCAGCCACACCAGCCTGGAGTATGATGCGGCGTTTTCGACCGAGCCTGCCAGCGTGGTGCGAGCCATGTTCTATGGTCTCGGCGCAGATGGGACAGTCGGGGCGAACAAGAATTCCATCAAGATCATCGGCGAGAACACCGACAACTACGCTCAGGGATACTTCGTTTACGACTCAAAAAAATCGGGCGCAATGACGGTTTCGCACTTGCGGTTTGGTCCGCAACCGATCCGGTCGAGCTATCTGGTCTCGAAAGCAAACTTCGTTGCCTGCCATCAATGGATTTTCCTGGAGCGCTACGACATGTTGAGCGCGCTGGTCCCGGGCGGAGTCTTTCTGCTGAACAGTCCGTTCAGCAAAGACGAGGTGTGGGATCATTTGCCCCGCGAGGTACAGCAACAATTGATCGCCAAGAAAGCAAAGTTTTATGTGATCGATGCCTATGCGGTCGCACGCGATACCGGCATGGGGTCGCGCATGAACACGATCATGCAAGTGTGCTTCTTCGCCATTTCGAAGGTGTTGCCCCGCGACGAAGCCATTGAAGCGATCCGCGACTCGATTCGTCACACCTACGGGCGCAAGGGCGAAGAAGTTGTCCAGCAAAATATGAAAGCGGTGGACGAAACCCTGGCGCACCTGCACGAAGTCCGAGTTCCTGACGAGGTCAGCAGCACAATTGCAATGCCAGCGCCTTTCTCCGCCGATGCGCCGAAATTCGAACGCGACGTTCTGGGCACGATCTATGCCGGACGCGGCGACGAACTTCCGGTGAGCGCGTTCTCGTGCGACGGGACGTTCCCCACTGGGACCGCGAAATACGAGAAGCGCAATCTGGCGCTGGAAATCCCAGCGTGGGATTCGAAGATCTGCATCCAGTGCGGCAAGTGTGCCATGGCCTGTCCGCACGCGGTGATCAGGATCAAGGTATTTGATTCGAAAGAATTGACAGGCGCTCCGCCGACATTCAAATCGTGCGATGCGCGCGACAAAGAGTGGGCGGGCATGAAGTATTCGATCCAGGTCGCACCGGAAGATTGCACTGGATGTGGCGTGTGCGTCGATATCTGCCCGGTGAAAAACAAGAGTGAAGTGCGTCTCAAAGCAATCAACATGGTGCCGCAACCGCCGCTACGCGTGCCTGAAAGCGAGAACTGGAAATTCTTCCTGAATATCCCGGATCTCGACCGGAGGAAAATCAAGGCAAGTGCGATCCGGCAGCAGCAGGTGCAGGAGCCACTGTTTGAATTCTCGGGCGCCTGCTCGGGATGCGGCGAAACTCCGTATCTGAAGCTGATGTCGCAATTGTTCGGCGATCGCGCGGTTGTTGCAAACGCGACGGGCTGTTCATCGATCTATGGCGGCAACCTTCCGACCACGCCCTGGACCAGGAATGCTGACGGCCGCGGACCGGCATGGTCGAACTCCTTATTCGAAGACAACGCCGAGTTCGGGCTAGGATTCCGGGTGTCGATTGATAAACAAACCGAGTTCGCGCGTGAACTGGTGAAGCGACTGGCGGGATCTGTCGGCGAAGATCTGGCATCGGCAATCGTAAATGCCAGGCAGAAAGACGAAGCCGACATCTTCGAACAACGTCAGCGGGTCGAGTTGCTGATCGAAAAGCTGCACAAACTAAACAGCCCCGAAGCGCGCCAACTGCTGGCGGTTGCCGACATGCTGGTGAAGAAGAGCGTCTGGATTGTCGGGGGCGACGGCTGGGCGTACGACATTGGCTACGGCGGCTTGGATCATGTGCTGGCGAGCGGACGCAATGTGAACGTGCTTGTGCTCGATACCGAAGTGTATTCGAACACGGGCGGGCAGGCTTCAAAGGCGACGCCGCGTGGCGCCGTCGCAAAATTTGCGGCAGGCGGCAAGCCGGCTCCGAAGAAGGATCTCGGACTGATGGCAATGAGCTACGGAAATGTTTACGTGGCAAGCGTCGCCATGGGAGCGAAAGACGAGCATACGCTGAAGGCATTTCTGGAAGCCGAGGCGTACGACGGTCCGAGCATCATTATCGCGTACTCGCATTGCATCGCGCATGGCATCGACATGACGACGGCAATGAGCGACCAGAAAGTTGCGGTGGATTCCGGGCAGTGGCTGCTGTATCGTTTCCACCCGGAACGAGCCTCCGAAGGCGAAAATCCGCTGATTCTCGATTCGCGAGCCCCGACGAAAAAAGTGCAGGAATTCCTGCTGCAGCAAACTCGCTTCAAAATGCTGACTAAAAGCAAGCCGCAGGCGGCGGAGCGCCTGTGGAAGGAGGCACAGGAGGATGCTGAACGCCGCTTCCGCCTATACGCGTACATGGCGGGCCGCAAGGACGAGCCTGCGGGGAAAACGACACGCGAGTCCGAAAGGCCTGCGGCAGAGAGCCCACTCAAAAACGTTCCGGCAGGCACGGTCAAATAAGTCGGGCAGAGGAGAATGCAAATGATGGATCTAAGTACGAATTATCTTGGTCTGAAACTCAGGACTCCCCTAGTGGTTTCGGCTTCGCCACTGTCGCGGGACATCGAGTCCATATGCCGCCTGGAGGATGCTGGAGCATCGGCCGTGGTCCTGTATTCTCTATTCGAAGAGCAGTTGCGGCAGGAAGAGGCGGAGTTGGAGTTCCGCCTGGCGCAAAGCACCGATACCTCTGCAGAATCGCTGACATTTTTTCCTGAGCCCAGTGAGTTTCAGACCGGACCGGAAGGATATCTGGAACACATTCGCAAAGCAAAAGCATCCGTGCGGATTCCGATCATCGCAAGCCTCAACGGAGCAACGATGGGCGGATGGACCAAGTTTGCCAAGCAGATTGAACATGCTGGCGCAGATGCAATCGAGTGCAACATCTACTCATTGCCCGCGGACCCGGCGATCAGCGGCGCTGATGTGGAAAAGACGTACATCGAAATCCTCAGCGCAGTAAAGTCGACCGTCCGCATTCCCGTCGCGGTGAAGCTGAGTCCCTTTTTTAGCAGTATGGCGAATATAGCGCAGCAGTTCGATCAAGCAGGAGCAGATGGGCTGGTGCTGTTCAATCGTTTCTACCAGCCGGACGTCGATCTCGAAGAACTCGCGATCCGGCCGAACGTTCTGCTGAGTACAGGACAGTCGCTGCGCCTGCCGCTAACCTGGGTTGGAATTCTTTATGGGCGAGTCAAAGCGTCATTGGCTGCGACCAGCGGCGTCCACCACGCCGAAGATGTAATCAAGCTCCTCATGGTTGGTGCGAGCGCAACGATGATGTGTTCGGCGCTCATGCGGAACGGCGTGAACCACCTGCGGCATGTTGAGCGCGAATTGCAAGAGTGGATGGAAGCTCACGAATATGAATCGGTACAACAGATGCAAGGCAGCATGAGTCAGATCAAGTGCGCTGATCCATCGGCGTTTGAACGGGCGCAATACATGAGGGCAGTGAAAGGTATGCATCATGTGCAGGTGCTGTCATGGCACTAGGTGTGCATCTCATTGACTCCAACGCAATGGCGTACGGCGCCCAGGTAGAGGCACGGGAAGCTCGTCGCCATGCTTTGGTCATCCCCCGCGAACATGGCGCGTGGGGACTCCTGCTGGTTCCCATGCTCACCGGCGCCGTAGTTGGGCTCCGTCATGGCGGAAATATTGTAGCGTTCTTGCTGCTGTTGATCGCGGCATTGGCACTTTTCTGGCTCCGCACCCCGACGGAAAGTCTGCTGGGAACGTCGGCCATACGGGCGCACTCTCGCGAGGAACGGAGGCTCGTGATTTCCGCGATCGCTTTACTGGTGGGGATTTCAGCTTTGACGCTCGGCATCTTGCTCTGGGGTGGACATCATGCCGCGCTCTGTCCTATCGGGGGCACCGCCTTCCTGGCATTCACCGCTCAGGCGAGTCTAAAGAAGCTCGGGCGACGCTGGCGTATGATCTCGGAAATGGCTGGAACGCTTGGTCTCAGTTCCAGCGCAGTCGCCGCCTATTATGTCGTCACAGGAAGTCTCGACATCACTGCATGGATACTCTGGCTGGCGAATTTCCTCTTTGCGGGAAATCAAATTCATTATGTGCAGTTGCGGATTCACACCGCCCGGGCGCAAGACTTCCGCTCCAAATTCGGGAACGGATGGAGATTCGCGGCAGGCCAG
>DAIDGW010000113.1 GCA_027452245.1 Acidobacteriaceae bacterium | reverse complement strand
ATGAAAGTCCTTGTCATCGCTGTTGGCTTAATCCTACTCGGGTGTATTTTGTATTACGCTTTGCGGGCTAAGGCATCGTTTGATCCCAACCAACAACCCGCAGCAATGTATGAATACAGCTCAGCTCCACTCGTCTGGCTTCACGGCCACAATCTCGAGCGTGATCGAGCACGCCAACTATGACCGAGCAAATGAATCTGTACCGCGCAATAATTGTGACCTTAACGTTCTTGGCCGGCTGTTTCCTGATTGTCTTGAGTGTTCGTGAGCAACTCGAAAAGCGCGGACGTGAACGAAGTTGGGTACGGGTTAAGTCCCGGCGACCCACAGAAAGTGACCCGCAATGAAGCCCGCAATACATCTAGATCGCATTCTGGAATCAGCAATTGTCGTTTCGTGGCCTGACTTGTTGCGCGGCACTCACGCGGGCTTGGTCCATATTGAATATGCCTTTGCTCCAACGGGTGCTCTGGATTACATGAAGGTTTGGATGTCCATCAGCAGGGGTCATTGGCTTCTGGCCTGTGAGTACTGGATGTCAGCGAACACGTTTCACGGCGTCGGCGTCCGCTTCGAGAATGGATATCAATCCGAAGAATTGGCTCGCATTCTGGAATTTGTGATGCAACATCAGGACTCCTTTGTACCTCCCGCGAACCTAGGCCGGCAAGGACTGTTGCAAATTCCAACGCCTACGGAACAAGAGAGCATAGACGCCGCAATCACGGTGAACGAAGCCATCCACAGTTCACAGCTCGGGTAGGCTAGAGTTGCGTGAGCCTGTCCGATCTACTCACTCTTCCGTGCTTCGGAGGCGGCTAAACGCCGATCTCGATGTGGTTCTGTCCGGGGCAGGCCGGTGCTGAGTTCGCACTTTTCCCCTGGCTTGGCGCCGCATGTGGGACAACGTACCGCCAGCGCATCCTTCGGTTCGATCTTCATGCCTACAGAATGCGCGCTCGCTAACCAACAAGATGGTCAATTGTGACCATCGCGCGGCCCTAGCCGAGGCGCATCATTTTTGGAAGAAAGAGTGGCGGGTTAACGCTTGAAGTTGTGTCGGCAATATATAAGATGATGGCCGCGTCTCCGCTTTGAACCTTTTCTCAGGAGAATCCCATGTTCAACCAACTGTTTTGGAGCCGAGACAAATCCGCCGAGTCACCACTGGCCCACCCTGAAGCACCACCGGACTTCGAAAGCACCAGACAGCCACCGCTGCCTAGCAATCCATATAAGCCTTACTCCGAAACGCCTGCGCTGCCCGAGCCTCCTTACAAACCCTACGCCGAAAAGCCCGTGGATGAGTCTCCTTACGAGCCTTACAAAGGCATATAGTCGCTAAGGAAGAATCATGCAGGCTGTCGCGTGCGTAGAGGATTTCGTAGCCCTTTGGGAGTTCAACGAGTAGCGGAGAGCAGAAAGAGCCGCCTAAATGAAGTGGGAATACATGATCGTCGAAATCGGGGTCGATACTTCGTCGTCTGAAAAGCGTCTGAAGGAACTGGGAGACAGCCGATGGGAAGCTGTCTCGGTGTGGCCTCTCCTCAGTACGATTCGCATCCTTTTCAAACGACCGCTAAAATCAAAGTAGCCCAGTACCACACGGTTCTCTCAAGTTTGACAATGCTTGAGCAGAAGCCTAACATCGTAATTGAGCAAGCATCTCTCCTTACTCATTCAGGTCCTCTGAACTAAGTCAGCCCATCTGAAGTTCTCCCCTCTTAGTTTCCCCCCCGAAGGAGGAACTGCGTTATGACTCTATTGACCCGTTGGGAACCTTTCCGTGAATTGTCCACGATGCAAGATCGCATCAACCGCATGAATCGTCTTTTCCGCGAGTCTTACAGCGCCGAAGGCCCGGAAGAGGCATTGACGACCACTAGTTTCGCACCGCCGGTGGACATCTACGAAGACGAGCACAACATCACTCTGAAGCTTGAGGTACCGGGTATCGACGAAAAAGACATTGATGTCCGTATCGAGAACACGACCCTCACGATCCATGGCGAGCGCAAGATCGAAAAGGAAGAGAGGGAGGAGAACTTCCGTCGTGTCGAGCGGCAGTACGGAAGCTTCACGCGCTCGTTCACGCTGCCCAGTTCAGTCGATCCGGGGCAAGTGAATGCTCACTACGACAAGGGCGTGTTGAAAATTAGTCTTGCGAAGAAGGCTGAAGCCAAGCCCAAGCAGATCAAAGTGAATGTTGGTAGTGAGAAGGCCCTCGAAGGCAAGGTTCACGCCAAAGCCGCGTAAGTACATCGGCCGGTCAAGGAATGGGAGGCGCCGTTCGCCTCCCGCTCGTTTCTCACACGCCGAATAGGAGAGTTCATGAAAAACATCAAATTTGTTGTAAGAGTGAGCCGCGGCGCTGCTCGCGTCCCTGCCTACGTGCAGAGGATTGACCCAACCCCTGTCCAGATGACAACCAATCGCAAGCGCGCACAGACCATGGGAAAACTAACGGCCGAAGACGCGATTAAAGCCATCCAGAATTCTCAGTGTGTTCCGGAGTTAGTGCCCGTACAGGTTTAACCTGCTACGGACGGACTCGACGTTGCATCTGTCAAAGAACTTCTGCAGCTGCAATAACAGGCTTTGGTGTCCTGACGGCTTCTATAGGTCGCCATTCTTTGCACAGACGGCCGCGTGCGATTCGCTAAGTCCAGAAAATCGGTGCAGTCACACGGGGCTGAACTGCTACCATCACCACCCACCTTTGCCATCCGATCTCGGGATGAGGCCTGATGCCAGGGAACAGATACGTTCAAGGAGTGCCACAATGAAAAGCAACCGTTCCGCAACTACCACAGGTCAAACATCAACAACAGTAGCCGTGATGAAATCCCGATCTGAGCTTCAAGACGAGATTCGTCGCCGTGCCTACGAACTCTACGAGCAACGCGGGAGCAATGATGGTCACGAAGTGAGTGATTGGCTGCAAGCGGAGTCAGAGGTCGCTCAGAAGAGGGTAGCGAACACACCGAGAACAGGTCGCGAGCACGGGGCTCACGTGCTTTAATAGCACCGCCACTACTCGCGAATGCCATCTACGTCGGGCTGCAATTGTCCTGGCTAGAGCTCTCTCTAGGCTGCGGATACGCCAGCGCAGTCCGAAATTCCGAAACGGATTCGGTTCTGTGATGAATTCGTGGCGAAAAGCGAACCTCCGGGAGTTGCCTGCACACCCGACTGGTCAATTGTGAACAGTCCTCAGGTTCACTTGCGTTGAATACTGATTGAGAGGTAAGTCGACGTGCCGCCGCGAACGCTAAGCCAACGCCGAGAGTGTTTTCATTGCAGGTTTGCTCTCAAAGCGCGAGCGTTCGCACGAGACAATCGGGAGGATGGCCCCTTCAGGGCGTCGGGTCTCACGAGGTTTAGGAACATATGTCGCTGCTAAACGCCGCATTCTCCGAAAGAACTTTGGAACTGGTCGGCCCTCGTCTTACATTGCGTGACGAGCCGGCAGGCGTACGCGCCCGATTTCAATCGAAGGCCTCGCCCCCCAGCAGAATCGCCGTGATCGGAAACTATCTTCCGCGACATTGTGGGATCGCTACCTTCACTACGGATCTTTGCACAGCCATTTCGACGGAGTGTGGATCAGCTCAATTGATGGCGCTCCCGGTCAACGACACCGAAGAAGGATACGACTATCCCGATCGCGTGAGATGGTCGCTCGCACAAGACAATGTGAAATCGTATCAGGAGGCCGCCGAGTTCCTGAACTTCAACAACATCGATATGGTGTGCCTGCAACATGAGTACGGAATCTTCGGCGGGCCAGCCGGAAGCCATATCTTGCATTTACTACGCGGTCTAAAAATGCCAGTAGTAACCACGCTGCATACCGTTTTGCGGGAGCCAAATCCTGACCAGATGCTGGTGATGCAAGAGATCGCGGAGCTCTCCGACCGTCTCATTGTCATGAGCCAACTGTCGTCCCAGTTCCTGCAGGAAATCTTTAGGGTTCCCGGCAATAAGGTCGACATGGTGCCGCATGGAGTTCCAGACCTGCCTTTCCTGGATCCGAATTTCTACAAGGACCGCTTTGGCGTGGAAGGGAAAGCCGTCCTGCTCACGTTCGGCCTGCTCTCACCAAACAAGGGAATCGAAAATGTAATTAAAGCTTTGCCGCGGATTCTTTCCAAGCACAAGAACGTCGTGTACATCGTCGCAGGGGCGACTCATCCTCACATCCTACGTCGCGAGGGGGACAAGTATCGTGCCGGACTAACGGCCTTGGCAAAGGAAATAGGCGTAGAGGCGCAAGTGATCTTCCACAATCGCTTCGTCAGTCCCGAAGAAATGGTCGAGTCCATCGGTTGCGCCGATATTTACATCACTCCCTATCGCCATGAGGCGCAAGTGGTCTCTGGAACGCTGGCCTATGCGTTGGGTGCGGGCAAGGCGATCATCTCCACACCCTACTGGCACGCGGTCGAATTGTTGGACGACCGGAGAGGAGCGCTGGTCCCGTTTCAGAATCCCGACGCGATTGCACGTAGAACGATCGAACTCCTTGACACTCCTGCCATTCGTCACGCAATGCGGAAGCGCGCTTACCTGTTTGCGAG
>DAIDGW010000112.1 GCA_027452245.1 Acidobacteriaceae bacterium | reverse complement strand
GGAGTTGTAGACCACGTCGGGCGGTTCGCCCTCCCACGGCTTCGCCGTATCGAAGCCGGAGCCTTCCTCGTTGCCGGCATCGAACTCGGTTTCGCCCTTCAGCATGGAGTAGAGGCGCTGAATGGTGGTGATGACCACCTTTGCGGCGGGGTTGATGGAGTTCGTCTTGAGCCGCTGAACGGTGTAGAGTTGCGGAAACTTTCGTGGGTCGTCTGGCGGCTCGAAGTTCGCGAACTCGTCCTCAGCCTGCTTGCCGAGGTTGGCGCGGTCCACCAGAAAGAGAATGCGCTTTGCGTTGCCAAACTTGAGTAGTCGATACGCGATATTGACGGCGGTGAAGGTTTTGCCGGAGCCAGTCGCCATTTGAATCAATGCGCGAGGGTTGGCTTTGGCGAAGGACTCTTCCAAACTGGCGATGGCGCGGGCCTGGACGCTCCATAGATGAGCCGGGTCCAGTTCGGGGAGTGCCTGCAAGCGGGCGCGAAGTTGCCGGTCCTGTGCAACCCAGGTTGCGAGCGTTTCAGGCCGAGGAAAATTGAACACCTGGCGGCTGCGCGGAGCGGGATCAAGGCCATTTGTGAAGTAGGTGACCGCGCCGTTCGATTCAAACAGGAACGGGAGTGGCCTTCGGTGGGCAGGCAGATTATCCGGCAGACCGGCGGCATACTTGGCCGATTGCGCTTCTACCCCGGTCAACGTGCCTTCGGATTTTGCTTCGACTGCGCCAATAGCCTTACGGTCCACATAAAGGAGGTAATCAGCAAAGCCGAATCCCTGCTTCATGGAAAACTCGCACACGGCAACGCCCCGACCAGCGGTAAGGTCGAGTTCGTCACGACTCTGTACCAGCCAACCGGCGGCTACAAGGTCATCGTCGATTTCCAGGCGAGCTTGCTGCTCGGGGGTCTCAGGCACAGGAACTCAAGGCGTATCAAAATGCAAAATGTTGACAACAATACTTTATTCCATTGAAGCACCTATAGCCATAAAGTCTCACTTCGGAACAGGTTAGACAGAATCAGAGTTGTTCTTCGTCAGATTCAAGCCCGTCGGGTGGGCGGGCATGGCGCTCCTGCTGATCCTGCAGGAGCAACGCCCAAGGGTGGGAAGACGGGCGCACGAAAAAGGGGCCTGCCGAAGCAGACCCCCCAAACGATTCTTGGCTGTTAGGCAGATTTTCTGACCTTTAGTTGAACCGGCTTATCAGCGGGCTTCTTCGCCAGCTTTGCCTTCTCCTTGACGGCAAACTCCTGCTTGACCTTAAGGGTGATTGCATCGGTGTCCACCTTGTACACGGCGGCGGCTTCCTGGAGAACCTGCGCCGCATTCTGCCGCGAGGCTGCATGGAGGATAGTCAGTTCGACCAACACGCGGCCCAACATGCTCTCCTCAGCGCGGAGCAAATAGGCCGCAAAGAGCTTTCCAATGGAGTTGCCATTTGCGGCTTCCTTGATGCCGTGCTGACGGGCGAGTACGGTGAGGCGGTTGTCGTCCATCATGGAAGCCAGCCGCTCCACCACAAACAACAGGTCGCGTTTCATCAGCCGCACCGGGACGGCTGCGGCGATTGCGGCGAGAACGCGAATGCCTGTGGTGTTGGCAATCGCGGCATCTTTGCGCTGCTTTTCCTGTTCGGTCTTCCGTTTCGCATCGTCCGCGCTCGCTTGCTTCTTCGGATGATGCACCGGACAGGTGGGATTGGCGCAGACCTTGTGGACGGTGCCAACGTCGCTGCCTTCGGTGATGATGGCCTCGGTGGTGAACTTGCACACCTTGAACTCCGGGCGTGCTGCCTCGTCTTTCGACTTCGGCTTGTCGTCGCGGATGGCTGTGTACTTGTTCCGTGGAAGCACGTCGCTGCCCTCCTTGTGTGTGCCGTATGCGGTGCTGATCTGCACGATTTGCGGTTTCGCGGCGATGGTTTTGGCAAGATGTGCCGAGACCTTCGATTGGTAGCAATTTGGGTCGCTGCATGAATCCTGCTTGCCTAGTTCGGAGAAGAGTAGTTTGTTGTGTCCCGTCCGCTTCGGACAGTCCACACAGCTTCCTGCCGCCGGGATAAGCTGTGCATCCCGCTTGTCGAACGGGGCGTCTTTCAGAATGAGCAGGATGTTCGACTCAATCCAGAACTGAAGATTGCGGACGGGGAGAAGTATGCGTTTCGCCTTCTGACCGCCCGCGCTCCAATCCTCTTTGAAGCAAGCGGCCAGCGCCTGTTCCTGCTGGCTAGGCTGGAGTTTTGCCAGTAGCAAGGCATGGCCGACGCCGATATCTTCTTTTGCGAACGCCTCGACCACTGCGGGTGCAAGCTCGGTCAATTTCAATCGAGCAAGGCAATACGCGGGTGATTTTCCGGTCTTGGCGGCAATCTGCTCGATGCTGTATTTCGGTTCATCCAAGTTGAGAAGCGCTCGGAAGCCCTGCGCCTCCTCCAGCGGATGCACGTCCTTTCGTTGCAAGTTCTCCACGATGGACATTTCGATGGCCTGAGCATCGGTGAGTTGCACAATACGGACGGGAACGCTGTTGACCTCGGCCAGTTGCGCGGCGCGATAACGCCGCGCTCCGGCGACAATCTCAAAACTACGATCATTCAGCGGACGCACAAGCAAGGGAGAGAGAACGCCCTGGGCGCGGATGCTGGAGGCCAATTCCTGCAAGGCCACATCGTCGAAGGTGCGGCGCGGGTTGGTCTTCGACTCGGTGAGAAGAGAGAGCGAGACATTGCGGTATTCGGTCGCGTTGATGACAGTGGTTTCCATGACGACAAGCTCCTTTCGAGCGGTTAGAAACACTCGGGGGATGTAAGCGGGCGCGTTCTACACGCCCGCTCGTAGACGAAGCGGGTTAGCTGGCGACTGCCAGTTGTTCCTGTTCGGGCTGTTCCGCTGCTTCGGGAACAGACGGCTGCAATGCGGCGAGGATGACGGCGGAGGTCTGCTGGATGACTTCCAGACTCTCGGCCAGCAAAGATGCGTTGCCGTGGTAAAGCTGGATGTAGTCGGCGGACTTGGTGCCCGTCTCCAGCCCAACGGCCTTCCCGATGACAAAGGCGATGGCCTCGGCCTCGGTTTCCTTGACGGTCTTGGTTGTGGTCGTGCGGCGCTCGGCCTTGTGCAACATCTCGTGTGCTTATGCAGTGCTGAACATAAGCGCACTTATGTTGTGGCCAAAATTATGTTGTGTAGAGAGCATTTAGTGCGTCAGTACGGGGCCGGGAGATGAATGGAAGGCAACATAACTATTGAGCCAATCGTAGTGAGACCTGCGTGTGCTCTGCGAATGGGACCAGCCGTCAACGAACGGCTCGAGCGTGCGAAACATCATCCAAGCCCTAACGCGCCGGGAGTCTAGCCAATGGATGAAGCGTAAGCGGAAACACGCCTGGGAGAGTTTTCTTTAACGCACTTCCGCGCTGAATGGTGCCACAAGGCGTAAAATCTCATCGATCACATCGAGGCGATATGACTGGATGCCATAAGAAACAGCGATTGCTGCGCTCGGTGATGCACCTCCGCGGCCGAACCTTCATCGTCGCTTTCAGCGCGCTCACAATCGGCATGACTGCCTGCTCCAGCCAGAACTCCCAACCGCTGCCGCCGCCTTTCTCTATCTTCGACGAGCGGCCCTTCCAGATGAACTGTGCCGACCGTCCGATCCCTCTTCCGCCCGGCACACACGCGTTTGTCACTGTTTCTCCGCAGGCTCCCTACGCGCGCACTCGTCTCGATACGCTCAACCTTCCACTTGATGAAGTTCCGGCGCTAACAATAGCCGCCGAGCCCGTCAACTGGATCAGGATCGTCGGCGCAAATCAGGATCACTGGGCAATTCACTTCTGTGCGATGGGCGAAGGCAACGCCGCCGAAGAAGCCAACAGCTATTTACAAAGAATATCGATAGAGCGCATCGGCAGCCTCCTCACTTTGAATAACACCGATGCCCGCGGCCTGACCGGAGGACAGGGCACCCTGCTTCTTGAAGCGCCCGCCGAAGCGCCTGTCACCGTACATAGCGATGCGGCCGTAGAGGTCCATGATATGGCTGGGCCGGTTCGCATCTCGGCGCGGGGCCGTGCCACGGTCCTCAACACATCCGGTTTAGTGGACGTATCGGCGATGACGGTCGATTTCGCGGGCTCGCAGGGTAGAGTCTCCCTCAACGCTCCATGGGACATCGACATCAAGCTCACTGCGCAAAAGTTCCACGGTAATATAAACGCCTATGCGCAACGCCAGGTGCGCGTGTTCTTCCCGCCCAGCTTTCAAACGCCCATAGAGGTTCTCGTAAACCGCCCGAAGGATTTTGTCTGCCGCGCCGATTTCTGCTCAAAGATGAAGAAGGACCGCGTGAATTCCCTTTACCGGTTCACTTACGGCGATTTCGAAAGCGCACCCGATCATATAAGCCTGCGATCCGAGGACACGCAGGTTGTCCTTGATATGACACGATGAGATCCGACCGCTCGTTGCCGGGCGCTCACTCGTAACTTGTTTGGATGAGCCTCCTTTCGTCTACCTATCCAGAACGAACTACTTCAGCGCCGATCTGATCATCTTGCTGAAGGGCGCACAACCAAGCACTGCTACAGAGATCGCAGGAAATTCATCAGGGACAGATCGTCTCTCCAGTGCTTGTTGTTGATGGGAGTTGTACGGAGAGCGTTTGAATGGGCAAGCACCTGTGCCTTACGTTGAAGGTCCACCTCCGCATAGATGTTGGTCGTGTCGATTGAAACATGGCCGAGCCAGGCGCGTATGGTGTTGATGTCGACTCCGGAACGAAGGAGGTGGGTGGCCGTCGTATGGCGGATGGTGTGGGGGCTGATCGACCTATTCGCCAATGCTGGGCGCGAGGCTGCGACGGCGCGTATGTACTTGCGGACCATCCAATGAACGCCGTGTCTGGACAGCGGCTGACCCACACGGTTTAGAAAGACTGGGTCATCAGGAGAGCGGTTGCGAATGAGACTGAGCAACTCATTGCAGGTTGCGGGCCAAAGTGGACATCGGCGGGTTTTGTTACCTTTTCCTCTCAGTTGCGCACTCCCGATCTGGTTGACGCGCAGATCGAGATCACCGACCCGGAGCGTAGTTGCCTCGGTCACGCGAGCACCTGAGTTGTAGAGAAAGAGCAGCAATGCGTGATCACGCGCACCCATCCTGGTGCGGAGATCGGGAGCAGCCAACAGGGCATCCATCTCAGCCTTGTCCAAATACGAAAGCTCTCTCCGCACGAAACGCTTGAACGGAACAGAGCGGACCTGGCCACACCAGTCGATGTGTTCTGGACTGCGCTCCGCAATGAAGCGAGCCATCGCGTGTAGGGCGGCGAGTCTCTGGTTCCGAGTGCGCACCGAGCAGCTGCGGCTCTGTTCGAGATGATCAAGAAAATCTCTGATCGCTTCCCGCGAAAGATCGATCACCTCCAGACGATCAATGGGCTTCTTCTTCCGGGCGCTTGCAAATGGCAGGAAAAGGGCCAGTGTGTCTCGATAGCTTCGCTGCGTGTTCCTGCTCAGGTTGCGTTCTGAGACGAGATGATCGAGGAGAAATCGCTTCACCCAAGGCCCAATCGACGCATCCCTAGACATGAGGCACCTCCGGCCGGGCGTATTGCTCAAAGCAGCGACTGGCGTGTTTAAGCAACTCAGTCGTCATCGTCAGATAGCGTTGCGTATCCTGGAGGCGCCCATGTCCGAGATAGACAGATAGATGGGGCAGAAGCCGCTGTACGTTTTTGCCTTCGCGGTACCAGGTGACGAGGCGAACGACGGCAAATGTATGCCGGAAGTCATGCAACCGCGGTTGATATCTGGCTTCCTTCGAGCGCGACACGCCAGCTTCCTCGCGCAGCCTTTTGAACACGAGTTCTGCCGTCTGGCGCAGAATCGGCTCACCTTTATGAGTCCCAAAGAGTGGGGTCGCGTCAGTGCGTGTCCGTCCTGCCCACTGCCGTTTCATGTAGTCGCATAGCACGCGGGCGAGATCGGGTCCTATAGGGACAAAACGGCTCTTGAAGAACTTCGTCTCGCGAATGGTGAGTACACCAGCATCGGCATCGAAATCGGCGATCCGCAAATGAAGCGCTTCACTGATACGTAAACCACTTCCATAGAGCAAGAGCAGCAGCGTTCGCACCGTGGATGGCTCGAGCAGCCAGACGTGACGATGGCGAGAATCGGCTGCCTCGATCAGCCGCTTCATATCGCGGTTCGTGTAGATGTAGGGCTGAAACTTCTCCGGCTTCACGGGAACGTTGATCGGGAGCGGGCTTTTTGAACAGTATCCACGGGCGATGGCATAGCGATAGAACGCCGTCAGAGTGTGATACTTCGAGAACCAGAAGTATGTAACCGGACCGGTTCCGTCAAGAAACTGGCGCACCTGAACGGGCTTGATGAATCGCATATCACAGTTGCCGATAGCCCTAACGAATGCACGTAGGCGAACTGCGTCGCTCCGAAATGCCATACCCAGAGAGCGCTTGTGCACAATGTAGCCCTCGACTGCTTTTGAAAGGTTCATGCGAGACCTCCCAAGCTGAGGGTGGCTACAGTGCGAAGGGCTTCCATGCTCCCTCGTGGCAAGATCGGAGTTGCGCTGCGTTCGCTCTCTTCCGCGTACCTCACAAGGGCCTTGATGGGCAGGTTACCGACTTCACGTAATGCGAGCATGTCGACCTTCGCGTACATCTGTGTGGCTGCCAGGGAGACATGCCCGAGATGGTCGGCGATCTCCTTGAGCGAAACACCTTCTGCCAACAGGTGGGTTGCGCAGGAGTGGCGCAGCGCATGAGGACCGTAGCATACAGATGCGATCCCTAACCGGCGCATACGCTTCTGCACCATCGTGCCAAACCCAGCAGCCGTCAGTGGCAGATACGGTTGCTTCGCAGAGAGGAATACCTCCCTCCGCTGACATCTTGGCCGCACTCTGCGGAGGTATCGCAGGATCGCGGCGCCGACTTCCTGTGCAAGTGGATAGCTCTGACTCTTCCGCTGCTTTGCGCGACGGATATGAATAATCTCGCGTTCCCAATCGATGTCCTCAAGGCGCAGATAACGCACCTCGCCGCCTCTCAAACCGTACACAGCGATCAGCAGCAACATCGCATGATCCCGGATCTCGATCGGCTTATCGCCGGCGCAGGAAGAGAGCAGCTTCTGGACATCGCTCCACGCGGGACCGCGCGGCAAGCTCTCGAGACGATAGATCCGCGGAGCGTCGAGCACCGAGAGACCCGATCTGCACCAATGCCTGGACTCTGCAAAACGGAGGAAGTTACGCAGCTTGGCAACGTGTAGGGCAATGCTGGTCCTCTTCAATCCGCGCTGCGAGAGCACCCGAAAATATGAAGAGAGATCTTCAAGGGTGAGCTCCAGCAGTGCCTTGTTCTGCCGCTCGACCCAGCACAGAAACTCGCCAACGCACACACGGTAATGTCGAATCGTGCTGGGCGAGAGACCCCTTTCGCCAATTGCAAACTGAAGGAATGCGTCAGTCTCGGCGGCAAACGGGCGCTTCACTTCTGGTTCCCGGAGCCGGCCGAGCAGTCGCATCCAGTTCGTCGCATGGAACACGAACTCTCTCTTACCGACGTGAAGGCAGGTTGCAGACCGGTGGGTGGTCGCGGCCCATGTCGTCGCCGCGGCCTCAATCTCCGCCGGCGAAATCTCGGCCTGATGGAGCGGCAGATGCCGCGCGAGATACATCAATATCCACGCAATATTCCGCAACGTCTCAATAGAGCGTCCTTCCTCCATGAGCTTCGATAAGTAAACCTGACGTTCGGCTGCAAAGGGTGATTGGTGGTAGCGGGTGACGGTGGCTTGATCTCGGAAGAACTGATCAAACATGG
>DAIDGW010000111.1 GCA_027452245.1 Acidobacteriaceae bacterium | reverse complement strand
TCAGTTTGCCACAGATGGGCGGCAGGTTCGCAGGGGCAGGGGCGCCGTCGCCTTTGAGGGCAAGGGAGTCGGATTTTCCGATTCGCAAGGTGAAGAAATGTTCCTGAAGGAACACATCGTCATCACAGGTATGGGTGGACGTAAGCGTCATGACAGGTAAGAGCATGAAAACAAGGGGGAAAGAGACGCGTCCTCGGCCGGGGAGGATTGGCGATCTGCACGCACCGGTGAAAGAGGAGGTATTTTTGCTGGCGGATGAGAAGACGGGGGCGGTTCGATTTTCAATTATCGTTATCCCAAGCTGGCCCCGCAGATCGATTGTTTGCGGCTTTCCCGGAATGGGAGAGAAAACGGGGTACGTCCCGTGGACGCGTAGCGGTTCCAGGTTTGGGGGTTGGTGGGGTCGACGGCGGAGAGTCCGGCGGGGTCGGGGGAAATCCAGCGGCCCTGGGTCGGATTGTAGCGGCGGTACATGAAATCGATAAGGCTGCCGGTCCGATTCTCATTATCGTCTATCTCCCCTTCGAAAACCGCGAAGGGTAGGCCACCCTCGGTTATCTAATCGCCCTCCCCAGCAGATAAGCATTGTTCTTTATTGGTGGGAATGCCATCGCCATGAGTGTCAATCCGTTCCCATTTGCCTGACTCCTGTACACAAGCCTTGCCACTCCGAAACGGCCCTGCGTAGTCATAATGAAACTGGATCACTACGTTCCCATTTTTGTCGATGTAACCCCACTTCCCTCCTAAGCCGCATTTCCCGCCTTCATTTACTGCGGCTAGACCGTCGGAAAAGGCGCTGGCCCCATCAAATCGAGGTTTAATGCTCCAATCGCCATTCGTATTCATGTACCCAATCTTTCCACTACACCCTCCGAAGAGTTTGCCTGGCCTGACTGCCGCAAGTTCCTCCGAAAATTTGTCTACTTCTTCGGCTGAGAAGGGCCGACGCACCTGGTGGCCGGCGCGGTCAATGAACGTTACCTTTCCAAACAAAGCGAAGCCGTACTCGCCGTTGCCAAGTGGAGTCCATGGCTTCCCGGTGACGACCCATGCAAAACCCTCACTGAAGCGCCCCGCCCCGGCAAATCGCGGTTGCACTGCAAACGTTCCGCTCTTGTCGATGTAGCCGAATTTCCCATGCAACTTAACGCCAGCTAGGCCCTCCGAGAACGGTGCGGCCGATTCGAACTTTGGTGAAATCACAAACTTCTTTTGGGGATTTACATAGCCCCACCTTCCGGATTCCTCTGCCGGTTCAAGTGCTTCAGGGGCAGAGTTCGTTTCAGCACCCGCAACTGGATGAGCTTGCGTGACACCTGAAGAGAAAAACAACCAAAATGTCAATAGAGTTGTGACAAGCAAAACTGCCCTCCGCAACGCGGCGCACTCACCGTTGATTCGCGCCACCCCTTTAGAACGAACAGTTGCTAGTATCGATGTTTCCACCGAAAGCTTGGGCGATGTGACCCCATATGCCGTCGTAACCAACATGTCCAGCAATTCCTAATGGACCAGTGTTGGGATTGAACTGATCTATATGTACGGTGGCATTAAGAGCATATGCTCCGGTGTCACTGAACCAAACGTTTTCCAAGTGAATAGCTGGTCCAGCACCAAACCTCGCGGGAGGACCGATGGGAGCGGACGCCGCTATGTAGTCACTGATAAAGCTATCGACCATATCAGAAGAGGAGAATTGCAATGAGGCTTGGAAGTTCCAATGTCCCCCAACCTCGCCAGTCGCGGTTCCAACAGACACCGTGCTATTGGGGAAAGTGGCCTGCAATCCTTGGGCCGCGCAAGCTGCTGTATTCGCATTCGGAGTAAGTGCAGACTCAATCGCAGCTTCGTCCGAGTACCACTGGCTGACTGAGAAGCCCCAAGTGAAGTTGCCGTACATGTCGAAACCCGTGTAGGTTCCCGGCGCTCCCATTAGTGCGTCAAATATGTCGTTGCCCATGATGGTCCCACCACCGCCCCCGTTTGAATCCCCGACCGTAGAGCATGAGTCCCACGAGCAATTAACCGCGTTCTCGGGAGGCCGAAGCCCTGAAGGATCTTGCGTACTCAACGGCTTATTCCCAACATACGCGTAGCGGTTCCAGGTTTGCGGGTTGGTGGGGTCGACGGCGGAGAGTCCGGCGGGGTCGGGGGAAATCCAGCGTCCCTGGGTCGGATTGTAGCGGCGGTACATGAAATCGATGAGACTGCCGGTCCGATTCTCATTATCGTACACCGTGCCAGCGTAGCCTCCGGCCGTGAATTGCTCGAAGCCTAATCCACCGTTGTAGCCTTCGCCATAGGGGGCATAGGACATTGCGAATCATACCCGCTGGATTTCGTTTCGCGATTGCGTTGCCCGAAGACCGCGACGCGAAACATACCAGAAGAAAAAAAAGCTCGCCGGATGCGGTCGTTGCTGCGGAGATCCTTCGCTCCGCCTGGAGAAAGCGGCTGCGCTCAGGATGACGGCGGTGAAGTTGAGTGGGACCGGTGCCCATCCTTTAGGCGCGAGCGTCATTTGCTGGTGGACGGAGCCTCCGACCCTGTCGCACAAGTCGCGAAAGAATGGGGCAGCTTCGCACGCTCGCCGGATGCGGCCGTCGCTGCGGAGATCCTTCGCTCCGCCTGGAGAAAGCGGCTGCGCTCAGGATGACGGCGAAATGAAGCCATGAAGCTCCCGAATCAGTCGTGGGCGAAGGTTTCCCGGGCTTGTCGGACATGTGGATTGGCGGGGAGATCTTTCGCTCCGCCTGGAGAAAACGGCTCCGCTCAAGATGACGCCGAAGTGATCTGCCTGGAGACAGCGGCTGCGCTCAGGATGACGCCGGTAGAGTTGAGGGGAACCGGACGGGTTTGGTGAACATCCCCGAGAAAGCTGCTATTTCACACCGGACGCGAAGAAATCGGTCATGTCGGTCGCGGTGGCAGATGCACCTGGATAGACGGTGACTCCCAGAGCATCGAGGATGGTGCGGAGCGTATTTTCGTGTTTGTAAGACGTGTTGGAGACGGTGTGTGGGATCACCTGTGGCCCAATAACGGCGAGATAAACGGACGCATTGCAGCCCGAATCGGTGCCTCCACCGCACTCATCGAAGGTCACAAACGCCAAGCCGTTTCCGCCGGACTGAAAGGCGGGCGTGTTGAGGACGGGTCCGAGATTCTGTTGCAGGAACTGATCGGCCGCCCCGAGGGTCTGTGCGGTGGTGCAACTGGACATGCCAACCGGACAGTCGTGAGCGTCGTGGTTGCCGTCGGGGACGATGATCATGAAGTTCGGCAGGCTATTGTTCGCGATATCAACGCTGAGCTGCGACAGGTCCACCACGTTCGCGGCGGAGTTATCGACATTGTTGAGAATGTCGCTGTACCAGACGGCTCCGTTGTGGCGACGGTAATAGTCCGTACCATTGGCATTATCGGGAGTCGTCGGTGTGCCGCCGGCGGCGGTGTAAGACTGCGCGTAAACCTTCCAGGTGAGGCCTGCGTTATTCAGTTCACGGAAAATATTGTCATCGGTGATCGGCTGGGCGCAGTCGTTGCCGTTGCATCCGAAGTCGTGCGTACCGTTGGGTAGTGTGCAGTTGGCTTTGGACTCGCAACTGCCGGATGCCAGCCACAAATAGTCGAGGAGAGAACCACCGCTGTCGGAGTGGTAATTCATCGCATAGCCGTTGGCGTCTCCCTCAGATATGAGCCAGGGCATATCGGCGAGCACATCGCTGAGTTTGTGATTCTCGTCGATCACCAAAGCGACAGTGATCGGCGCCGGTGGTGGCGGGGGTGGTGGAGGCGGTGGCGGTGGGGCCTGGGTAGTTCCGGTGATTGGCTGTGCCGGGCCTGTAGGAAATGCCGGTGGTCCCGTGGGAGAGGACGGTGAGCCAGTGGTGGATGTGGGTGCGCCTGGCGCGGTGGGGTTCAGAACGGATGAACTTTTTGTTCCGGATGATAGCCCGCATCCGAACGAAATGGCGGCAAGCAGAAGAATGGGGAGCATCTTCCTGGGCAACTGAATCTCCTTGTTCGTGCCGAATGGGACGTGCAGGTGAGTGCTCTTGCGGGAACAGAGTCACATAGGGTTGCTGTGCGGCCAAGGTATCGAAGGTACTGCGACAAACGGTTGGTCAAAAACTTTCGTGATTCTCGTTCACAGGAGGAATTTCCTGACGGGAGATTTCTCGCTCCGGAGAAAGAGCGCGTGCGGCGAAAAGGCGCAGCCGATGCGGGAAGAGTTTAAGTCTCAGGAAATCCCACCCTTCGAATCACGAAGGGTGGGGCACCGGGGATAAATTGGGACTATTGGGTAACGAGGGTAACCTCTGTGGTTCGGGCATAGACTTCCTGAGCGGCCCGGACGGCCGATCCGAAGTCGATGATTCGTCCGGTTGTTCTGGCAAGCACTTGCTCGAGGGCGGCGAGAATACCCACAGTGTCGAGATAGTCGTAGTAGCCGATATGAGCGATGCGGAAGAGTTGACCTTTCATCTCGCCTTGTCCGTTTGCCACGACGGCATCAAAGGTTTCGCGGAACTCTTTGACAATTTTTCCCGAGTCGATTCCGTTCGGTGAGGTAACCGCGGTCAGAGCTGCAGCGGGAGAAGAGGCATACAGCTTCAGTCCGAGCGCGGTTACGCCGGCGCGGGTCATCTCCGCGCAGAGTTCAGCGTTGTTGACCAGGGATTCGCGGCCCTTGGCCACGTCTCCATTGCCCATGGAGCGAACGAAATCGAGGGCCGCACCCAGAGCTGCAAACAGAGAAGTCGCGGGCGTGTATGCGGTTTCGCCCTTGGCGGCTGACTTGCGCTCTCTGCGCAGGTCGAAGTAATAGCGCGGAGACTTGCTGCTTTCCATGCGCTGCCAGGCGCACTCGCTGACGGCACAATAGGCGAGGCCGGGCGGCATCATCAGGGCTTTCTGCGAGCCTCCAATGATGAAGTCGATGCCCCAGGCGTCCACATCGAGGTGCGTGGTCCCGAGGCCGGTAATGGCGTCCACGACAAGAAGAGCGTCGCCATGCTCTCGCACCAGCTTGGCGATGGCTTGAATGTCATGGCGCGCACCGGTGGAACTCTCGGTGGCCTGTACGAAGACGGCGCGTATGTCAGAGGTGAGCTTGGAACGCACATCCGTCAGGGAAAACGTCTCGCCGTAGGGAACGCTGAGTATGTCGGGATTGCAGCCGAAGGCTTTGGTGATACCGGTCCAGCGCTCGCCGAATTTTCCAGCGGTGAGGACGAGAACTTTATCGCCGGGCGAGGTGAGATTCGAAACGGCTGACTCCATGATGCCGGTTCCCGAGCATGCCAGCACCAGGACGTCATTCTGCGTGCCGATGAATTGCTTCATGTCGGCCAGCACGCGCTGAAACAGGGTGCGGAAGTCGGGGGTGCGGTGATGGGCGGTGAACGCGGCCATGGCGCTTTGAGCGGCGGGAAGGAGTGGAGTGGGTCCGGGAGTAAACAGGCGATTCTTGCGTAGCATGGTGTGGGTCCTTTGGGAGGAATTGAATACCAGTTTACCGGAATGCTGCGGCGGAGAGCAGTGAGGTCATGGGAGAGTGTTGAGCAGCTATAATCGCGACATGAGCCTGGTAGAGCAAATCCAGAAAGATATAACCCTAGCCATGAAAGCCCGGGACGAGCAGCGCCTTTCGACGCTGCGGATGGTGAAGACGGCGCTGCAGCATCGCGAGATTGAGAAGATGGCTCCGCTGGACGAAAAAGAGTCGCAAGCCGTGCTCTCGACACTAATCAAGCAAAGAAAAGAGTCGGTCGAGCAATTCACCAAGGGTGGGCGCCAGGAGATGGCGGACAAGGAAGCCGCCGAGATCCAGCTGATCGAAGCATACCTGCCCAAAGCGGCCAGCGAGGCGGAGATCGTGGCGGGGGTGAAGGCGGTGATTGCGGAGATGGGCAATCCCACAATGAAAGACATGGGAGCGGTCATGAAGAATGCCATGTCACGCTTTTCGGGCGGCGGCATTCGCGTGGACGGAAAAGTGGTGAGTGATGTGGTGAAGCGGGAACTGGCGGGAAAGTAAGTTGCCCCGATCGGCCACATTGCTTTGGGGTTGCTATTTGCTTCTTTGCAGTGCGCGGTAGGCTTCGCTCTTCGAAATCCCGCGTTCCTTGGCGATTCGCTTCAGGGCAGATTTTTCATCAATGCTCTCTTCGGTCATGAGTTGATCGAGCCGTTGCCGGATACTACTCTGAGGAGTTTGAGCTGGCGGCGCTTCGGCAGCCCTGCCGACCAGAAGCGTGATCTCTCCTTTAATAGCGTCGCGCGACTGTAATTGCTGCAAGACCTCGCCCGCAGTTCCACGAAGAAATTCCTCGTGCAACTTGGTGAGTTCGCGAGCGATGGCAATTGGACGGCTGGGTCCGAGGACTTCGTTTAGATCCTGGAGTGCTTCCAGGATTCGATGAGGAGCCTCATAGAAGATTTGGGTTGATTGCGAGCTTTGGATTGATTGCAAAATGGAGCGCCGCTCTCCACGTTTTGCTGGTAAGAAGCCGCAGAAGGTGAAGGAAGCTGTGGGGAGTCCGCTAGCGACGAGAGCGGATAGGAATGCAGAGGGGCCGGGGATCGGCACGACGGGAATCTGGTTGCGAATGGCGTCCGAGATGAGTCGAAATCCGGGGTCAGAGATGCCAGGCATGCCGGCGTCGGTCACAAGGGCGATACGTTTTCCGTCGAGCATCTGCTTAACGAGTTCCGGGGCGCGCGTGATCTCGTTGTGCTCGTGATAACTGGTCGTGGGAGTGGCGAGGTTGAAATGGTTGAGAAGCTTTTGCGTTTGCCGCGTGTCTTCGCAGGCGATCAGGGCGACTTCCTTTAGAATGCGCAGGGCGCGCAGGGTGATGTCTTCAAGATTCCCAATGGGAGTGCCAACCAGATAGAGCGTTGCCGGTTGTACTCCACTTTCAGGACGAGAGGGCATGGGCGAAGTGTAGAGGAATCTGGCGGCTTACCGCAAAGGAATCTCAGGCAGTGGTTGTTTTGCGGAGATTCGGCGGCAGAGGGGACTTAGAGAATCTGAATTGACGCGACAGAATCTCCGCCCCTAGAATCGAGTGAGCCAAGACGAGAAATCAACGAACAATCCACATGCCACTTTACGAATATCAGTGTAAGAAGTGCGGCCACCGTTTTGAAAAAATCCAGAAGTTCTCGGATAAGCCGATAAAGAAATGTCCGGAGTGCGGCGGAGCGGTGGAGCAGGTGCTCTCGGCGCCAGCGGTTCAGTTCAAGGGATCCGGATGGTACGTCACGGATTACGCCAAGAAATCGAGCGGCGCCTCAGCGTCTTCTTCGGAATCGAAAGAGTCGAAGAAAGACGAAAAGAAGCCAGAGAGCACGGCCAAAGAAAGCTCAAGCAAGAAGACGGCCGAGAAGAAATAACCTCTGCTTCAGCGATTGCTCAACTCTACTTCAGTTCCCTTTCGAAGTGGTCTTCAATCATCTCGAACAGATTGACTCGGGCGTCTTTCCCGGCGATGCTGTGCGTCTTGTTGGGATAGATCATCAGGCGGAAGTGCTTGTCGGCATTGATAAGCGCGGCGATCAATTGCACACTGTTCTGAAAATGAACATTGTCGTCACTGGTGCCGTGAACCAGCAGCAGGGAACCGCGGAGGTTGGCGGCATCTTTGCTGACGTCTGATTCGTCGTAGCCTTTTTTGTCGTCCGAGAGCAGACCCATGTAGCGCTCGGTGTAGATGCTGTCGTAATTGACCTGATTCGTGACAGGCGCGACGGCGACCCCGGCGCGGAAATGGTCGGAATGAGTCATGGCATAGACGGTCATTGAGCCGCCATTGGACCATCCCCAGATGGCGGTGCGATCGCGATCAAGTTGCGGGAAGCGGTCGTAGAGCTGATTGAGCGCCGTGAGCTGGTCGTTGAGTTCGATCGCTCCGAACTCGTGGCGAATGGCGGTTTGGAATTTGCGGCTGCGTCCGGGGGTGCCGCGATTGTCGACGGCAAAAACGGCGAATCCTTTGCGGGCGAGAATCTGGTCAAAGAGTTCGCTCGCTCCCCCCCACCCCCTGAGCACCATTTGAGCAGCTGGACCTCCGTAGATGTTCACGATCAGGGGAATCTTGGCTCCCGGTTGAGGATTGGGAGGAAGCAGAAGACGGCCGTAGAGAGTAGTGTCATCCTGAGCTTTGAACTCAAGCCAGTTCTGCGGAACGAGGTCATAATCCGCGACACTGTTGGAGTCCCACACAGAATGGCAGCTTGAACCGACGGAGCAGATCTTGATCTGCGGCGGGGTCAGGGTTTCTGAGTAGGTGTCGAAGTAGTGCTTGCCGTCGTCGGAGAATTGCGAGTAATGCATCCCGACGGCGGGTTCGAGTTCCTGAAGCCCAGAGCCATCGAGCTTGACGGAATAGAGATGCCGCTGGCGGGGGTCGTCTTTATTGGCGCTGAAGAAGACTGTGCCCTCAGCTTCGTCAATGCCATCAATTCCGAGAACTTCGAAGTTGCCTTTTGTCAGTTGTCCTTCCAGCTTGGCATCGCTGCCCATGGGATTCTGCTTGTCGAAGCTGTAGAGATAAATCTGCATGGTGCCGTCGCGCCAGCTTGGCCAGAGGAAGCGCCCGGGAGATTTGAAGAAGCGCACCTCCACCTGCTCGAAGTCAATCCATGCTCCGGGAGTGGCTTCGGTGAGAACGATGCGCGATTTTCCTGTCCGGGCATCGATGAAGTAAAGGTCCATCTTGTCTTGGGTGCGATTGAGGAGTTCGGCCCAGATGACGCCATCGTTGACCCAGCCAAAGCGGGGAATGTAAGTGTCCTGATTGTCAGTCAACTTGATCCAGCGAACTTTGCCCTTCTCAGTGTCCACGACCCCAAGGCGCACAACGGGATTGGGATCGCCCACCTTGGGGTATTTCTGGTGATCAACTGTCGGATGAGTCGGCATCCAGTCGGTGATGGGGTAGGTGGGGACCTGAGTTTCATTCATCTGCATGAAGACGATGTCGCGGCTATTGGGTGACCAGAAGTAATTGCTGCGCACGGCCAGTTCTTCAGCGTAGACCCAGTCGATGTCGCCATTGAGCAGGTTGGGATCGGTATCCTTGGTGAGCTGTTTTTCGTCTTTGCCGCTGATCGAGCGAACATACAGATTGTGCTTGCGGACGTACGAGACGTGATTGCCGTCCGGGGAAAACTTGGGGTCGCCACTCGACTCAGGAGCGGAAGTGAACTGCACGGCAGTGTTGCTGGAGAGGTCGTAGAGCCAGAGTTGTCCGCGGGAATCGAACAAGAGGTGCTTGGAGTCGGGGGCCCAGAGATAGGCAGCCACATGATAGCGGGTGAGGCGCTCGCGTTCGCGCTCGTTCTTCACCTTGTTGTAGCCGGGATCGAGAGTGGCGAGTTTGGCCGCGCTGACGAGCACTTTCTTCTCTCCGGTCGCCGCGTCGGCATACCACAACTCGCCCTGATCGCTGTTTCCATTGCGCTGCACGAAGGAGAGCTTGGTATTGTCGGGACTCCATTCGAGAGTTTCCGGGCCGCGACCGGTGATGGCACCGGGAGTAAAGATCTGGTCGATGGTGAGCTGCTTGGCAGGCTGGTTCTGAGCGAAGCTGCTGACGCACAATGCGACAGTAAAAGCCGCAATGAGAGTAGAGAGGCGTTTCACGGGCACACTCCCAAGAAGAAGTTAGCGCAAACCCAGAGGAAGCAAACTTGAAAGTGTAACACTGTGCAAGGTTTGCAGGAGGCGATGGGCGCTGCAAATGGGGCCGGGAGGGGCAGATCGCACGAGGCAGCATTTCGGCAAGGGAGGCGTTGGCTTGCGTGCTAGAATTAAGAACAGATCCTCCCGATGCATTCTGATATAGAAAACCTGCTGAAGCTGCAAGAAGCCGACAAGGAAATTCGCCGTCTGCAAGAGGAAGTTGCCGAACTTCCCAAACGTGTGGCGGCCATCGAACAGAAGCTAGCCGGAACCCAGACGCAACTGGAAAAGGCGCAAGCTTCGGTGAAGGCCGATGAAGCCAACCGCCGGAAATATGAAACGGCGATTACCGATCTGCGCGGCAAAATTTCCAAATACCGCGACCAGTCTCTCGATGTAAAGACCAATGAACAATACAAGGCGCTGATGGGCGAGATCCAGTTTGCGGAAAAGGAGATCACGGCAAACGAGGACAAGATCCTTGAGTTGATGGTGAACGCGGAATCGCGCGAGAAGGAAGTGAAAGCGGCCCAGGCGGAGTTGAAAGCCGAGAGCGCGGAGATCGAGAAAGAGAAAGAGCAGGCGCGGCAGAAAACGGCGGAAGACGAGAAATTGCTGACCGAATGGCGAGCACGGCGGGATCAGATGCGCTCTGGCGTGAACGAAGATCTGTTACGCCATTATGAGCGGGTATCGAAGTTTCGCGGTTCGGGGATATCAGAGGTCCTGGATCACAAATGCATGGCCTGCCAGGTGATTCTGCGTCCACAAACCTATAACGAGGTTCGAGCGGGACAGACGATCATCTGCGATTCCTGCCAGCGGATTCTGTATTTCAATCCCGCGAACGAGAAAGAACCGATCGAGAAAAGCACGCTGAGTCGCCCGAAGCGGCATCGGCCCAAGATCGATTCTCCGCAGGCATGGTACTACCGTCCGGAATTTGCGGATGCGGGCGAAGTGTATTTCTGCCTGACAAACGACCACGGCATGGCCACGCGGCGGGTGTTCGATATACACACGGGGCGCCTGGTCGGGGACATCCTCAGCCGCGAAGGCGACTACCGGCA
>DAIDGW010000110.1 GCA_027452245.1 Acidobacteriaceae bacterium | reverse complement strand
ACGCAGACGAAGTAGAACAGCGTCCGCTCCACGCCCAGGTACGTGAGGGGCTTGTGCAGGCTCTTGAAGACCCGATTGCGTCGCGGGTTGTGCGTGTGTGTCTGCATCGATTGCCCCTCACACTTGTAAAAACTCGAATGGCGACAGTTGTGGCCGGGGAAATTCAGATTCCCCAGAGCCAGCTCAGGACGTTGACCGCGAGCACGGCAATGCCGGTCCCGGCGGCCACGCCGGCCAGCGCCTTCTTCGCGCCCGGCTCGCCATGCGCGAACTGATAGCCGCCAATCACAATGGCGATTAGGCTAGCCACCCTGGCAACCGTCCCAGTAAAAAGGAGCTGCAGCGCGGTGAATCCCGAATCGAAGGGCGAGCCGCTCTGCGCGAGCGCGGCGATGGGGAACAGAAGCGGCAGCGTGGCCATCAAAATCGTCGGCCACCAGCGGCAGCGTCTTTTCTCAGGAAGGGCATCGGAACATTTCCTGCCTGGCTTTTGCGGGGAGCGTTCGGGAATCCTTTGCGGGATCATTGGCACCTCCGACGGCCCAGAAAGTTGCCGTCATGTGCCAGAAGTTAGCGCCACTTTTTCGATCCGTCCAAGACTTCATGTCTATGGCGCCATAGACCGCAGCTATGGCCAATTGCCAGTGGCCTCTCTTTCGAGAGGCAAGTAGGAGGTTCTGGCTGTGCCGGAGGATACTTACTGCGCAAAACGATATGTTAGCCAGAGCGCCACAGACACAGTCACGACAGTCAGTAATGACATAATGACCTGGATTTCGCCGAAATAGCGCCATGAAAGCACCAGACAGACAAGTTGCAGAATCAAGAGGCACCAGCCGAGAACTATGGCTCCGGCTGAGTACTGTGATACTAATCGGCCGCAATACCACGCCAGAAACGCCTCCAAAATGAATAGAGCAGAGACGAACAGTCCAAATCCGATGTAAAAATTGCCATAAGTGAACGAAGATTTTCCCATCGGGAGCCGAACGCTGTTCATCGACGACCAGACAGCTTGTCCGTCCGGAGTCGGAGCCTTGAATGTCAGAAAACCGAGGGTATGTCCTGCGGCGAAGATGAGCAACAAGATGGATGCAATGCGGAACCATAGGATTGGTTTCATGCCAGTCCACCTGCCTTTTCTGCAAACATTGTCAATAGCGATCCCCAACCGCTTTCCGCGTTCACCTGTTCACGCATTCTCACACAAGCGCCTGCGTGCTTTTGGATTCCACGATGCTCTAATTCCACCAACGTCGTTCCGTCATCCACTGGAGTAAATCTGACCTCAACTTCGCTGCATCTCTCAACGTTCGGTTCGTACTGCCACTCTGGGCTTACCTGCCATACCATCACAAAGAGATTCGGCGGTTCCCAGGTTCGCACGGACGCCCACGGACACACCGTTCCGTCTTCCTGCTCCGTGTAAATGTTCCCGCCAGATTTGCCCTCTACGACCACGCGCTTCATCGGTGAGCTGCCAATATGATAAGTTCGCGGCCACCAGGTATCCATCTCCTGTGTGAATATGCGAAATGTCTTTTCAGGGCTGGCCTTCACGCGAATACTCTTGCGCACTGGTTCAATTTCGCTCGGCACATCTGTGCTGAACACACTGTCGTCCGTCATCCTCTCAGGCATTATTCCTCCTCCACCTTTGCTTTGAAGGCTTCCAGAGCTTCGCTCCAAAAGCGGTCCAGATATGACCGGAGGGCAGCAAATCCTCTCGGGTCGAGTTTGTAGTAGCGTCTCGTTCCCACCGCTTCGTCCTGCACCAGCCGGGCTTGCTTGAGCACGCGAAGGTGCTGCGATACCGCAGGTCGCGAAACGGGAAGGTTCTTTGCGAGTTCGCCAACCGGAAGCGCACCACTGCGCAGCTTTTCGAGAAGCGTGCGGCGCGTAACGTCTCCTAATGCGTCGAGTTGCTGCTGTCGGTAAGTAATCACTAACGGTAAGCTAATACTAACCGAAGAAATTGTCAACAATCTCTGTCAGGATTTTTCTGGTAACGAAATTGTCCGTTCAAATATGCCGCCTGCTCAGGATCGAGGCGTTCAGTTCTATCGGTATGGACACGGTGCATGAAGCATCGCACTCATGCAAGCAATGTCATCTGAAGATCATCCGCATATTTCCTGCGCGATGTGCGTTTGGCAGGCGCGATCCCATTCATTTTCCTGAAATGGCGCGTCAGAACCGGCAAGGAAGGATGTTCCGCATGGACGGGATGCACGAAGGCAGTGTCAGCAGTCCAGTTGACGCTTGCGATGGGTCGCGTCGTGAGACTTTGATCGAGCGGCGTTTTCTGATCGATCAGAGCCATCCCGCTCCCGCTCTGTACCATCCACTGAATATCAGACGGTGTAGTCGCCAGACTGGACACCTCAGGCTCGATTCCAATCTCGGCCAGCATCTCCAGCAAGCGAGCGTGCGCCTCCGGGTGCGCATCAGGATTGCGGAATATCTTCAGCATTTTCGCAAGCTCTGACGGCTGAATCTCAATTTGCTGCGCCAGCGGATCATCGGCCCGCATACAGACGACCAGTGGTGCGGACGCAACCTTCTCCACTACCCATTCATCTCCGCTGATGGGAAGAGGAAGCACCGCTGCATCGAGGCCTTTCTCTTCCATGCGCCGAAGAAGCTGCGCCGGATCGCCGCCGGAGAATTGCATCGGACAACCGGGAAATAGGCTGGTGTAGGCGTCCCTCAGAGAGCGCAGAACATCCTGCTGCACAAAACAGGAGAAGCCGATTCTCAAGGCAGGGATTGTGCCGCCATGCACAGCGCGAGCCGCCTGGATGATCTCGTTCCTTGCCTTTACCGCTTCGATTGCGTAGGAAACGATCATCTGCCCGGCGGGCGTAATGCGCACGCCGTCGTGATGGCGCACGAAGATCTGAATGCCGATTCCGTCTTCAAGCTCTTTGATCTGCTTGCTCAGTGAAGGCTGCGCCAGAAAGAGACGCTCGGCGGCGCGCGTGAAGTTCCCGGTCTCAGCGATGGCCGCGATGTACTTCAAATGGCGGAACTCGACAAGATCGAACATGCCTCGGAACTCCAAAACCAAAGGCAACGTGGCAAAAAGCATTTCAGGAAATGCAGGATCGATCTTGTTACAGCTTTCGTTATCTGCTCCAGATTCGGCGAGCTTCCTG
>DAIDGW010000109.1 GCA_027452245.1 Acidobacteriaceae bacterium | reverse complement strand
GACTCTGCGACTTCTGCAATAGCTCCTTGGACTCTCGAACAGGTGCTGTCCCAAGAGAAACCTTTTGCGCGTGCCAAACCTCTCTGGCGGAATTCGTTGCGGAGCGCTTTGCTTTCAGTAATTCTCTGAATAGCGTCGGTGATTTCCTCTACTCGCATCGGATTAACTAGCAGCGCCGCTTCTTCGGCCACCTCGGCCATGCCAGTATTGTTGGATGTGACCACAGGTGTTCCGCAAGCCATTGCTTCCAAAACCGGAAGCCCAAAGCCCTCATACAACGAGGGGAATATTAGCGCCATGGCACCGCGGTAAACTGACGGAAGTTTATCCTCGGGCACCTCTCCCAAAAAGTGTACGCGCGAAGAGACCCGCTGCTCCTCTATGCAACGAGCGAGAGCATCGGCAGGCTTGCCGGTGAAGACAAATTGCACCGAACGGTTCAGGGCAGCTTTCGCAAATGCCTCCACGATTCGAAATTCGTTTTTGTGCTTTTTGCGATTGCTCACACAAAGCAAATATGGAAAAGGGAAGTCATATACGTCTCCGTCTACTTGGTATGCCGCGTCCACTCCACAGCCTACGTTCAGTACTTTCTGCGAAGCAACGCCAGACCATCCGATAATTTGTGAGCGAGTGAATTCCGAAACGGTCAGAATTTTAGCAGCGCGCCGGCATGCTCGTTTCATGATGGAGGCGTAGTACAACTGGATGGCTGTACTTGTATTCTCAGGGCAATAGACGTGGCTCAGGTCGTGGATCGTGAATACGAATGAAGCCCGGCAAAAAAGGGGAGTGTTATACCCGGGTGAAAAGAACACGTCGCCAGGCGTCAACTTTCGGAGCGCCGCCGACAGCCGATATGTGTCGAATGGGGCAGCCGGATGTTGGACCAGTGGAACGCGGGCATATTTAAGTCCGGTTAGCACCTGCCGAGCAAATCGACCGATGCCGTGATTTCCAATCCAGCGCTGATCGGCGTAAAGCATCAGATGAGAGTAGGCCATTCCATCGAGGAACGACTGCGAGTTCTTAACGGCGGTATCAAGGCGCTATGATAGCCAAAGCTGCCGCCGTGAGTGCGAGTTGTCCACTGATCTGCGTCCAGGCAACCAGATTCCGCGCGAACGCTCCAGTCGGAAGCTTGTAGGGGACCACGATCTCATCTCCCGGATACAGGTGCAGTCGTTCGAACTTCGCGCCCGTGAATGGACCATTCACGTTATTGGCGGCGACGACCACTCCATTGGCACGCAAGACAAACGCGTGGTGCAAGTCCGATTGCGGTTTTCCTTTGCCCGCGATATCAAGATAGGCTCCCGCGGTATTGCGGGCTTCAAAAATAAATGATCCCGGATTATAAACATCCCCCACCACCGCGACGGTGGACGGGGTATGGGGAATCACGACTCGGTCTCCATCCTCCATCACCAGGTTAGGAAAGTCGTTCACTTTGTTGTCCCTGGGTGCGACTGGCAAGGCAACGCGACCGCTTGCCTTGGTGTTGTGTAACTGATCGATGATGGCTTGCTGCGCGGCCAGCATTGCACCCAAGTCCCCGGGATTCGTGGAAGCCGCCACCGACATTGCCGATTGTCGGACCTGAACCTCCATTGTGTTCGCGAGTTCATCCAAGCTCTTTTGTTGATCCACACGGGCTGATTCACGGGTTAGTTGCGTGCCATACACGTAGGCGTTCGGTGTGAGGCCACCCGCACGTTCCAGAATTGAACGAAGAGTCTCATTGGTTTCCAGTTTGTAGACGCCCGGCCGGTTCACTTCGCCTTCAACAATGACGTACTGCGACTGGTCCGCCTGGGGGACGCTGATATCCTTCTGCGAGAAAATGGTGACGATATCGCCCGGTTCCAGTTCAAGGTTGCTTTTCTCGTCCTTCTCGATGATTGCCTTGCGCGGACTCAGCCATATGAGCTTGGACGAGAGGTTTTGGGGGTTGACACGCTGAATGATGGCGTAATCCCAATTGATCTCTGGCGCGTAACGGCGCACGTCGTCCATCACATCTTTAGTGCGGTTTCGCCTGAGGTTGTACGCCGCAGCTTCGGCAATTGGTTGCTGCGCGCCGGGTGCTGTAGTTGCTTGAGCCGTTCCGGGACCGGCAGCATTCTGCTGATTTTGTGCGTATGCAACATCCGCAGCATTCATTCCGGGAGCACCTGCGGCACTCTCGGAAACATTATTGGTGCCAGTCACCGTATTCGTGTTATTTGCCGTCGTCGAGCCAGTCGGTTGCGACGATGTCGTCTGTTGCTGGTTGGGAGGCTGAGTTCCCGCCGCTGGTACCTTTTCGATTGGGTACTCTGTGGCACGCCCCTTCACCACCATGGCGCGATCTTGCCAATAATGGCGTGTCAATAGTGCCTGCGCATCCGGAATCAGGTCGCGAATGCGCATACCAGGTTTCCAGGGATAGCGTCCAGGATTAGCGACGTTGCCGCGCAAGGTTACGGTGTCCACAAAACGAGGCACGATGGAAAACACACGGACGATGTCGCCGTCTTTGACCGATTCGGCACGGGATTCTGCATCGTACGGAAACTCGAGCGTCTTGCGCGCTTGATGGTCAACAATGCGGTCGATCGTAATGCGGTTTGTATCGGCAACGCTGCTGAGATCTCCGGCATCCTGGATCAGGTCGCTCAGCGTAGAGTTGTCCTTCATCTCGTAGATCGCAGGCGTATTTACTGAGCCGGAAATAGCCACCAATGGACCGACATGAGGTATGTATATAACGTCGCCGGATTCAAGATGCACATCTTTGGATTTGTCTCCCTTAACAAGCAGATCGTAAAGGTCGAAATGGCTGATTGTAGTTCCGTCGCGGCGTACCTGGATGTCGCGCAGCGAGCCTTGGGGACTCGGGCCTCCCGACGCAAAAATCGCATTTACCAGCGTACTGAGAGAACTGATCGTGTAGGTGCCCGGATAGCGCGCGTTTCCCAGAACGAGCACCTGAATCGAACGAAGCCGGCCCAAGTTCGCGGTCAGATTGAAATTCTTGTAAACCTTGGAAACCTCGCGTTTGAGGGCATCTTCCAGATTTCCATAATGGATACCTGCAACGTACACATCCCCCACTTGGGGAATGTAAATCCTTCCGGTACGATCGACTACCGCACGCAAATTGCCCTGCACCTGTCCCCAAATGCGAATCTGGAGTTGGTCGCCGGGTCCGATTACGTAATCGCTCGGAATCTGCATCCAGTCAACGGGAGAGAATGTGCTTGGAGGCTGTGCGAACAGGGACTGACCGAATAAAGGTAAAGGGTGGCCGACGGAGTCGGCCACCATCTGTTCGAATTCTGTTTCAGGGCGGGTCGGCACTTGTGCGTGGAGCATTTGTGAGGGATTTCTGGGCGGCAGTGCGGGCATGAACAGGTCTTGGTTGGTGTAGTAGGGCGAGGTTAGCACGGGTGTCCGTATCGACGAACCAGTCCCTGTCTCGATTGGCGCCCCTGCGGTACCCTGAGCTTGTGCACTGGCGCACTGGGCCGTGCCGGCCATGGTGGGATCGGCGCAGTTTACGGCTGCGCCCTGACCTTGGTAGGGAACGCTTTGATTACCCTGATTGAAAATATCCCCCGCCGATTGTGCATATGCGGTTCCAAAGCAGAAAACGACCGACAACAAAAGCACATGTAACTTTTGCATGAATGATCCGGACACGATGTGATACCGCTGCGCCCCTGCTGCGGCCCAACCCTCGCCATTCTACCAACGTTTACGCTTTCTCACACCCAAAAGAGGTGGCTGCGCGGCTACCGAACGCGTTCTAAAACTGTGCTAAGCGGTGAGGTAGAAGGCAGTAATACCATTGACATCGCTGGTTCCGGACCTCCCTCTCGACACGAAGGCTAAGCTGGATGCCTACATATGGCTGCCATTCTGGCGGGGCAGGAGCTTATAGAAAATCCAAGCCCGAGGCTTAATCCTCACCTTGTCGCAACTTTTCTTTTCAAGGCGAGTTAATTTCATGTAGTCTTATCTGCACGCGGGAAAAGTAGCATCTGGACTGTTTGCCTTTGTGCAGTTGTTTGTCGTTTTTGGAGCCGGGCGGTTGCCCACACCGGCAATGGGATAAAGGCGTGCAGCGTTAGGTCCATGCACTAAACCGCAGAAGGCGGGTCTCACGCTATCTGCGCATGCAATTCCAGATTGGCATTCACTGAAGCTTCACTGTCGTAGAAAGAGAGAGTTGTGCAGTGATCCGCAGTCGACTCAGCCTTGTCAGGCTCTACCTTCGCATTGCCACACTCTTACTTCCTGCCGTTTCGTATTTTGTCTCGGTCGAGATTCACTTCGGGGTCAACATTTTCCTCTCTCGGACCCCACCTTCCGGCCTGCCTTCCTATTGGGGACTTCTCCTGCTGACGACCATCGTCTGGGCGATTGCCAGCGAAGAGGCTGGATTATGGAACGTTGAGCAACTGTACGCTCCCGGCCAGAAGAGTCGCCGATTGTTGGAAGCGATGGCATTCACGTATTCGATTGTCATGGCTGTCGGATTTCTGTATCGAGCGGCGAGCTATTCGCGCGCTGTGATAGCGTTGAGTGCGGGTGCCCTTTTTATCTTCGGTACCATCACCCGGATCGGTTTCCGGGTATTCCTCGAGTTCCTGCGGAAGCAAGATCGAAATGTGATCAAGATCCTAGTCGTGGGAACCGATCGGTTTGCGCGACGCGTGGCGATATCTCTTGAACATGGGCAAGTGTTGCCTTGCAGAATTGTGGGCTTCGTGCGCTTACCCGATCAGGAGGTGGCTGTTGAAGGGCCGGTGTATGAACTCGACAAGATCCCAACCTTTTCCAATGGAAATTCCATCAGCGATGTCGTGATTGCGTTGCCTCCCGGGCGCATCAGCGATGTCCAGAAGGCGACGCCATTTTTGGAGAAGATTTCTGCACCCATACGGCTTGTGTTCGATCTCGGTGAAAACCTTGGGGTTCGCGATCGGCTGATCGATTTGGGCGGGATTCCGATGCTCGACATTCGTCCAACCCTGTCCGAAAGCGGATCCTATCTGTTTCAAAAGCGGATTTTCGACATTGTTTTTTCTGTGGTCTTGCTGCTCGGCACGTTGCCTCTGACCCTTGCCATTGCCATGGCGATCAAGTTGACGAGCCGCGGGCCGGTGTTTTTTATCCAGGATCGAGTCGGTCTGAACGGTCGGGTTTTCCGCATGATTAAGTTCCGCACCATGCGCCAAGGAAGCCGGGAGGAGGGCGACACGCGCTGGACGTCGGTGGACGACCCCCGGCGAACCAGAGTTGGAGTCTTTTTGCGCAAGACAAACCTTGACGAACTGCCTCAGTTCTTCAATGTCCTCAAAGGGGACATGAGCATTGTCGGCCCCCGGCCGGAACGGCCGCACTTTGTGGAAAGATTCCTGGAGCAGTTCGACCGCTACAACGCGCGGCATACCTTCAAGGTTGGAATCACCGGCTGGGCACAGGTGAACGGTTGGCGCGGGGATACTTCGATTGCAAAGCGCGTCGAGTACGACCTGTATTACTTGCGGAACTGGAGCCTTACTTTCGACCTGCAAATCATTATTATGACGTTCTTGCGCATGTTCACCAGTAAGAACGCGTATTGAGTTCATCTTTTCGAGAAGCATTTCCGGAATAACCCAATGGCTCGGCTCATGAGTCTGAATAGAGCGTCTTGGATTTGAACTATCCCATTCGCAGATGATATTTTCAGGGTTGTCCTTTGAGGCCAGGCTCGCTGCATTTCTCGGTTTTAAGCCCGGAATAGCGGCCGAGGACTGAGACTGGATCGGGGGAGATTTTATGCTGTCCCTTCTTGAAAGGGTACTCGATGAAGGTTTTTGGCGATGTGATTCTTGTGGCCGCGCTTATCCCCTCGGTGTATTACCTCATTGTTGTCTTTAGCGCCTGGCGTTTCTTCACTGAACCTGCCCCCCTTAAGTCGAATACCCCCTTCACGCCGCCTATAAGCAATCTAAAGCCAATCCGCGGTCTTGATCGCGATGCGTACGAGAACTTTGCCAGCTTTTGCCGACAAGATTATCCCAACTATGAACTCCTGTTCTGCGTCGGGAGTCCCGATGATCCTGCGGTCCCAATTTTGGAAAAGCTACGTTTAGATTTCCCGGACCGTCAGATTCGTATTCTTTACGAGGAGGGGGGCAAGGGCACAAACGACAAGGTGAAGAAACTCGATCGCCTGGTGCGCGAAGCACAAAATGAAATTGTCGTGATCAATGACAGTGATGTGCGTGCGCGAACCGACTATCTGCGCAATGTAGTGGCACCCCTCGCTGATCCTAAAGTTGGTGCTGTTACATGTTTCTATCTGCCCATCGAAGAAAACGGATTTGCGGAAGCCCTTCAGAACATGAGCATGATTTCCGATTTCTTCGCGAGTGCCCTTGTAGCCCGGCAGTTAGATGGCGTGAAGTTTGCGCTGGGCACAACCATTGCTACTCGACGCAGTTGCCTGGAGAAGTTCGGAGGCTACAAGGCCATCGAGAACCGGCCCGGAGACGACTTGCTAGTCGGGCGTCTTATTGCGGAACAGGGATTTGAGGTCAAACTCTTACAGTATTCGATTTCGACCGTTGCAGATTATCAATCGGTAAACGGGCTCCTTCACAAAAGAATGCGTTGGCTCGTGGTCATGCGACACATGCGGCCTTGGGGCCATGTGGGTTTGCTGCTTACACAGGGTCTACCTTGGGCTCTTGCAGCATTCCTCGTTAGCCCCACGCTCGGGGTGGCGCTTGGATATTTCGGGTCCTATCTGACTCTTCGCTTCCTGATCACATGGTTGATCGGCATCAAGGGGCTCCGCCATGCCGGCGTCTGGAGCAGAATGCCACTCGTGGTGATCTGGGATGCAGTCTCGTTCTGCATATGGGTGGCCAGCTTCGGCAGCAACAGCATTCGCTGGCGTGATCAGGAATACCGTATTCGCGATGGAGTGCTCGAGCCGGTCACGCCCCATCCCTGACACAAAAAGCGCGCAATCGTATTCCAGCGGAAGACGGAGTGCGCGCTTCCAGTCTCTCTTAAACCCGATCTGCTATTCGGACATGCACAGGGCAGCCGCCGTACTGGGGCGGGCTCGCACATTTCGCGGTTTGCGCCAGTTCACTTGCGGAGCCATGCTCGACAAATCAATTCGGTCCCGGTATTTCGACGCAATGTTCATCAAGGAATCCAGAAGTGAATCAGAGAGCAGATGAGGTTTCAGGCCAAGCTCGATCAGTTTGGAGTGCTTGGCGTTGTAATAGTGCTCTTCTGCCTCGACCCGTGGATCCTCAAGATGGTTGATTTCCACGCCTAGCCCTAGTTCCTTGCCAGCGGTCTTCACCATGTGAGCCAGATCGAGGACAGAGAACTGCTCGGTGAACTGATTGAATACGCGGAACTCGCCTTCTTGTGCGGGATTCATACAGGCAATTTCAATACAGCGAACCGTATCCCGAATGTCGAGAAACCCTCGGGTTTGCCCGCCTTTGCCATAAACCGTCAGCGGCCTGCCGGTTACGGCTTGCACACAAAAGCGGTTTAACACGGTTCCGAAAACTTCGTCGTAATCGAACCGGTTGATCAAGGACTCATCCATTGCCACTTCGTCGGTCATGGTGCCGTAGACAACCCCTTGGTTCAAATCGGTGGCACGCAGTCCCCATACCTTGCACGTGAACATAATATTGTGGCTATCGTGCACCTTGGAGAGGTGATAGAACGAGCCCGGCTGCTTGGGATAGGGAAGCACATCACGACGGCCATTGTGCTCGATCGTGATATACCCTTCCTCGATGTCGATATTCGGGGTGCCATATTCTCCCATGGTACCGAGCTTCACCAGATGGCACTGGGAGTTGTATTCGCGGATGGCGAATAGCAGGTTCAAGGTTCCGACGATGTTATTTACCTGAGTAAACACTGCGTGTTTGCGGTCGATCATCGAGTACGGAGCCGCACGCTGTTCGGCGAAGTGAATGACGGCTTCCGGTTCGAAGCTTTGGAAATACGAAGAGAGAAATTCGTAATCGGTGACATCACCCACGAACAGATCGATCTGCTTTCCGGTCAGTTCATGCCAGACATTAATGCGATCAGCGAGCGGCCGGATGGGCGTCAGCGTCTGTACGCCCAACTCATGATCCCACTGCCGCCGAACGAAACTATCGACAATGGAGACCGAGTGGCCCTTTGCCGACAAATAAAGTGCTGTCGGCCAACCACAGTAGCCGTCTCCTCCGAGTACGCCGATCTTCATCTGATCCTCCGTGCCAATTGTATTTAGAGCTTGCGTGCGATCTGGTTCTTTACCGCAATATCTTAATCCTGCACCGACCCATTTATCTGCATTGCTGCTGCAAAGACGGGGTCGCTTCCGAGCGGCTCGTTCGTGAGCAACAATTTTCCTCCGCTCGCGTCTACAACATAGAAGGCGTGTGAGCCAACCAGACCTTTTAGCCTCATCGCAGATGGCTCGCTGGCCACGAGATACGTGCGCTCTGGATTTGACCAGATCTCCTTGAAATCTGCATCGTTAATAAAAACATGAGGTGCATCTGGCGCATAGGAGCCATACTCAAGGTTATTGAATCGCCCATTCAACATCAAAGCGGTACGGTTTGTGTAAAAAAACACAGACGAGTACGTATAGTAATGATGGTCCACGATCAGATTCCCTGGAGGAGCTTTTTTCAGCGCTTCCGCCAATGGCCGCGATGACAGATAAGGGTCAAAGACTACAAGCGCCAGTCGGGCAGCGTGAATAAAGATTACCATCATCAGGGCGGCTCCCAGAAATGCCCGCGAAGGTCGCGCTTTTACCAGGATCAGAAAACCGACCAGAAATGCAATGGCGGCGACCCCGAGCGGCAATCGCAGATAGGCCAGGGACGGGAATGTGAGGTCCTTCATGTGGTCGAGCGACAGCAGATATGTTCCCGGCCTTTGATTCAGCGCCTCAGAGATGTCACCGGGGGTTGGCAAGTGCCGCGTCATGAAAAAGAGGGTGCCCGTGACCGAGGCCGCCACGGCTGCAATACCCGCCAGTACCCGGGTGCCATTCCGTATCCAGTTACCTTCAGCAGCCATCGCGCAACCCAGCAACAGCGCTAACCCCGGGTAGCAGGGCATGGAGTAATACTCCTGCGTGGTGGAAAATGTGAAGAACACCAGGACAAACCCGACCCAGCACAAAGCAAGCAGACGCGTCCTTCCCGCCCGGTCTACAGGTTTGTAGCTAAGCTTAACAGTCGCCGGTAGATAAACGCTCCAGGGAAAGAGCCAGAGGAAGTGGAAGAGCCAGAAGTAGAGCCGCGGAACGGTGTTGTAATCCCGCGGGTAACGCATATTCAGAAACCGCAGAAGCTGCTCATTGATAAAGAAGAACCATAAAAATCCATGGTATTGTCCCGGTCCACTATGCAAGGTGAAAACGAAGAAGGGTGGATTTCGAATAGTAGCCAAAATGTGCCACGGGGCGGCCACAAGAAGCACAATCAGCAGGCCTCGATACGGATGGATCCGCTTCCATGCGGATGGAGGATACTGTCGGCGTGTGATCCAAAGGTAAATGGCTCCGGCGGCGATGGGGAAGACAATTCCGATCAGACTTTTGAGCAGTAAACCGGCGCCCAGACTCAAGGCGAGAATTACAGACCAGAAGTCGGGATGAGCTTCCTTTTCGTCCAGGCAGCGCAGGAATGCCCATAAGGCAAGCGCAATGCTGAATGTCAGCATTACGTCGGGTATGAGGATCCGAGTAAAAAGGAACAGCCCGGCGCATGTTGCCATGGAGAGACCTGCGTAGAATCCGGCACGCTTGCCGAAAGCCCAGTTCCCGAACGCCGCCGTTAACCAGCAGAGGGCCAGTACAGATAAGGCAATTGGGATCCGGGCCGCCCAGTCATATGGTCCAAAAATCTTATAGAAGATTGCAATTGCCCAATAAACTAGCGGAGCTTTTTCCAGATAAACTACGCCGTCTAATCGGGCCGTAACCCAATCTCCGGAGGTCAGCATATTGCGAGCAATCTGGGCCTGAACTGCATCAACATCGTCCATCAGGGAAGGCGGAGATACGACCGTCCCGAGATAGACTGCCGCGGCGACAGCCAGAACGCCTAGGTATATATGCCAGTTCTTTGCGCGATCAAGGACTCCGAGGGTTCGAGGCCTATCTGACTGGCCGGGGGGACTGAGGTTGAGCGTATTCGCCATTTTTTCATCCAGAGAAATAAGATCATCAAACCCCACAGGTGATATCCGACGTTTATTCGCCGTCTGAGGTGATGATCAAGCAGCTTGGCGATAGCGTCGCGCCGAAACAGTTCGGCGTGCTCCGATGCTCCGGAAACCAGGGTGTCGGTCAGCAGCATCCGAAAGGGCCCACGCAGCCACTCGTGCGCGGGAATATCGAATCCTACCTTGCTGCGACGAAGCACCGCGGAAGGGAGTTTGTCTTTCATTAATTCCTTCAACAGAACCTTTTGGCGTGAGCCTTCGACTTTGAACCGGGATGGTACGGTGGCCGCGAATTCAACGATGCGGTGATCCAGAAACGGCGGACGTACCTCAAGCGAATGCGCCATGCTGACCCGGTCGGCCTTGTTCAGAATATCGTCGCTGAGAAAATAGCTCTGGTCGAACCAAAGATGCCGGGCAAGCGGGTCGGTCGTAGGGAGCTGACGGCATTGCGCTAAAAGCTGATGCAGGGCGTGGGGTAGCTTGGTTGTAACCAGGCCATGCTTTTGCCGATCTGAAAATGTACCGTTCCAAAAAACATGGGCGCGCGCCGGTTCCATCGTAGCGCCCTCGAGGAAGCGCTTCAGCTTGTACTCATAGCTGATTTTTTCGTCAGATACCGGCAACTGTTTAACAAGCGAGAGAGCTATTCGCAGCAAACTTCTGGGGAATCGGCGCAGTTTGCGGGCAAGTTCGTCTGCGCGATAGGTCACATAACCGCCAAACAACTCGTCGGCCCCTTCACCGCTGAGGCTGACGGTTGTATTTTTCCGGCTCAGCTTGCTGAGAAACCAGGCTGGCAGCGCCCCGGCGTCCGCCATGGGTTCATCTGAGAAATAGGCGAACTCTTCGACCGCGCCGACAAGATCGAGTTCAGGATTCAGGTCCATCTCCTGGTGCTGGGTGCCATATCGCTCGACGATCTGGCGTATATAAGTGCTCTCGTCAAAGCTACGGCCATGGAAGGAAATAGAGAACGTCTTCAGCGGAGTGCGTGACTCGGTTGCCGCATAATGCAAGATTGTGGACGAGTCCACTCCGCCACTAAGCCACATGCCCAGGGGAACGTCGGAAATCAGATGTTCGCGAATCGATTGTCGCAGGAGTGAATCGAGTTGTTCACAGGCATCAGGGAGCGTGTAGTCTCTCGGAGGCTCAACCGGCATCTTCCAGTACTGTGTGGCCCTTGTCTTGCCATCTTGCCACTCCAGCCAGTAACCGGGAGGAAGCTTCTCGACGCCTTCCACCATTGTCCACGGCGATGGAACGTAATTCAGCGCTAGATAGCAATCCAATCCATGTAGACTCAAGCGCCGATCGATTTCGGGATGGACGAATAATGCCTTTAGTTCCGAGCCGAAGAACAGGTCTCCGCGGCGATTAGCTATGTAGAGCGGCTTGATGCCGACGCGATCGCGAGCCAGAACAAGACGCCGCTTGGACTCGGTCCACAGGGCCACCGCAAACATGCCGCGCAGCCGAGAGAAACAGTCGGTATCCCATTCCAGGAAGGCGTGAAGTACGGTTTCGGTATCACAGTGCGAATGGAACCTGTGCCCGAGTTTTTCCAGTTCGGCGCGCAGTTCCATGTGATTGTAGATTTCGCCGTTGAAGACAATGACGCTGTCGCGGTCGTCGCTGAAGATGGGCTGGTCACCGGATTCGATATCGATGATCTTCAGGCGCGCTCCGCCCAAAGAGACGGTAGAAGATTCGAATACTCCCTGCTGGTCAGGTCCACGATGAATCAAAGTGTTCGCAGCACTTCGGATTCGGTCGGAATCAGGAACCCAGCTTTGATGGGTGAAGCCCACAATCCCGCACAATTTATTCCACCTCCGAATATCAGCCCGCTCTGCGAACTGCTCGATTCATTCAGACTTCCAGGATGAAAACAACAAGCACAGACGCCATGCTTGCGGGGCGCTATTCAGCTTCGACCCACTAATACTAAGATAACTCCAAAAGAGACCAACAGGATGCCCATCCATCGCTCGCGTGTTACGCGTTCCCGGAGGAAGACCTTTCCTCCGAACGCGCCTACCGCATAGCTCAGAGCGCTTACCGGTACGACCAGGCTAACATTGGCGAAAGACAGCACCCATAGCAACGAAAAGAACCCTGTCGCCATAAGCGAGAGTCCTAGCCAAAACCACTTGATTTGCACGCTCCGTCGGAAAACGGACAACAGAGTCGCCGGATGGAAATTGGTAACTTCGCCGATCTGCTTCATGGCGCGGGAGATGCAAAGCTCCCCGGCGGTACCGGCGCAGATCACTAAAATGAACAGAATAACTTCACGTACCATCAAGCCTGCTCCGTTGTATTCGGAGGTGTGCGGGAGACCACGAACACACCCAGGCAGATGACCAGCACTCCAGCCCAGCGGACAGGGCTAATCACTTCTTTCAGAGCAAAGTGCGCCAGCAGCGCAGACATGCCATAGGCAACCGAAGAAGCTGGTTGTACGTAAGTATAGTCAGCCCAAGACAATACCAGCGTATATGTGATGTAAAAGGTTATCAGTGATGCAATCCCCAGCCATACGGCGTCGGAACTAAAAACTGCGAGCAGAATGTGGATGGCTTCAGAGGGAGAGGTGATCGCCACCGGACCGATCCGCTTCATACCTTTGCGCAAAAGAACATTTCCCACAGGACCGAAAATCACCATCAGCAGGATGGAGGCGTAGGTCTTGAATTGCAGGGGAGTAAGCGCTTTCATGAATTCAGGGGAGTCGACTCGTCATGAAGAAGTGTATTTGGCCGAAGATACGAACATACCAGAACTTAGCTCGATTTACGAGCGGGTGTAGTCCCAAACGCATTACCTGTAACAATTTGGGGTGAGCGTCAGAATCTAGAAGGAATTCCGGGCCTGTGCCCCGACCCGCTCCAGAGCGCTTCTCGCCGGAGCAAATTCACTGGCCAGACCGAGAGCCGCCTTGTATTGATCCATAGCCTTCCTAAGGCTGCCCTGTCGCTCCAAGAGCGTTCCCAGAAGGTAATGAGCTTTGAAAACGGGAGCATCCTCTGTGTGGTGAGATGAGGAAAGATAACGCTCCAGCAAACGCGCAGCTTCGTCGAGGTTTCGCCCGGATTGTATATAGAGTTGTGCCGCCCCCGTCAGCAAGTCGGGGCGTTTCATCTCGGGAGCGGTCGCATGCGCAATCGCCTGTTCCATCTCAGGGAAGCGTGAGTTTCGCTTGTAGAAGCGAGCCAAGGCAAGCCATGTCCCTGCGCTGCCGCCACTATCTGCAATTGCCTTGCGGTATTCACTCTCGGCGGCGGGAAGGTCTTTGTTCTTTTCCGCGATTCGCGCTCGGACCAGGTCTCCCTGAGCCGGTTGCAGCCGGGATAAGGCTTGCGCCTGCCCAGAGGCCTTTTGTTTGCCGCCGCCGAACAGCCAAGGAGCTTCCAGGTAGAAATCGGCGAGATCGGCGCGAGCATCAATGCTGTCGGGACTCAATCGGACAGCAGTTTCAAATTCGTTGCGCACATTTCCCGCAAGGTGTCCGGCACTGAAGGGCCCGGCGTGCTCAGCCTTCGCACCATAGCTGCGGCCCAGCCACAGATGGTAATTGCTATTTTCAGGAGAAAGCTTTACGGCGTGTTCACAGGCATCAATCGCCTGGTCCCATTGGTCGACAGTCAGATAGACGCGGCAAAGAAGATTGTAAGCTTCCGCATCTTGCGGACTACGCCGCAGTTGCGTGTTTAGCGTTGCGACTGCTTCGTCGGCTCGACCTTGATCGAGCATCTGTTGCGCGGCTTGATTATTCTCGCCGGCGGCAAGACTCACCGCCAGCAAAGCGAATGCCAGTGTCCGTAAGACCACGACCCGTTCCTAATTTGACTGTTTCTCTAATTGATGCAAAGGCTTACCATCGAGATTCATGTAACCAGACGAACTTAACGTGAAGAAAATCACTCGCCAGCGGCCGATAGCGGTCCGGGCTAATCCATCTGAATCTAGCTTTGTGTATGGGGTTGCTTGTCTTAGAGTAACACCCCGCAAGCGAAAGGAAAGAGGCTTCTTTGGCGCGGTCCGCAGTTGAAGCCCCGGCCCGCATTGACTAAGTTCATGTGCTGCCCTAAAAATGCCAGTTCTGTCCGAAGAAGGGGATGACATCATGCGCTGCAGTTTGGCTTGCTTTCTTCTGGTTCTCGTAAGTGCATCAGCTTCTTCGCAAGATCGGACGAATGCCCGATCCATGGTCCTGTCGCGGTACGGCATTGTTGCCAGCAGCCAGGTGCAGGCATCGCAGGCAGGTGCTGACATTCTCGAGCATGGCGGGTCCGCGGTCGATGCGGCCATTGCCACAAATGCGGTTCTCGGCGTGATGGAACCGGACATGAACGGCATGGGCGGCGACCTGTTTGCCATCTACTGGGAAGCGAAGACCGGCAAGCTATATGGATTAAATGCGAGCGGATGGGCTCCGAAGAAACTAAGCATCGAATACCTGAAGTCCAAGGGCGACAAGGAGATGCCCGCGCGCGGCATTGATACGGTCACAGTTCCAGGCGCAGTCGAAGGATGGAACAAGTTGCACCAGAGATTCGGCCGCTTGCCCTGGAAGGAGTTGTTTGCTCCTGCCATTTTCTACGCGCAAAACGGTTTTGCCGTGCAGGAACTGATCGGTATGGATTGGCGAGCCAGCCAGAAAAAGTTAATGGCTGATCCGGAGAGCCGGCGGGTATTCCTTATGCACGATCAGGGGCCTGACATGGGCGAGATCTTTCGCAACCCTGATGTGGCCAAAGCCTTGAGTCTTTTGGCAGACGGAGGTCCGCCGGTCTTCTATAAGGGCGCAATCGCAAAAGCCATCCTTGCGACCTCGGAAGAGCATGGCGGAAAAATGACGGCCGAGGATTTGAGCGACTTTTCGGCGGAGTGGGTGGAACCAATCTCGACAACGTATCGTGGATGGAAAGTGTATGAACTGCCGCCCAATGGGCAGGGAATGGCTGCCCTGGAGATGTTGAACATTATGGAACAGTTTCCGCCGGCAAAGGACGGACCCCTCAGCCTGGAGGAGTTGCACACGAGAATCGAAGCCATGAAGCTGGCTTACGCCGATCTGGCGCGATACAACGCGGATCCGCGATTTGCAAAGGTTCCAGTGGCCGGATTGCTGTCCAAAGAGTATGCGAAAGAGCGGGCGGCATTGATCAATCCGGATAAGGCCGACTGCAACACGCAGGCAGGTCACCCCCCGGCAGGCGATACGACGTATCTTACAGCCGTGGATCGCGATGGAAATATCGTGTCGCTTATCCAGAGCAATTTTTCCAGCTTTGGATCAGGGATCACGGTAAAAGGCATGGGATTTGCCCTCCAAAATCGCGGGGCCCTCTTTATGTTGGACCCAACGAAGCCTGACGCACTCGCCGGGCATAAGCGCCCGTTCCACACAATCATCCCCGCATTCATGGAGCACGGCGACGATCACATTGGTTTCGGCATTATGGGAGGCGCGAATCAGCCGTTGGCGCATGCGCAATTCGTCTCGAACGTCGTGGATTACGGAATGAACCTGCAAGCGGCGATGGAAATCGCGCGATTCACAGTGCGCAGCAATTTTGATATAGGCTGCAACATTTTGATTGAAGATCGAGTGCCGGCTTCCGTGCGCCAGCAACTCACGAGCATGGGGCACCAATTGGAAGTGCGCGGCGATTTTTCTCTCTACATGGGGCGCGGTCAGGCCATCGACCACAACACGAAAACTGGACTGAATTCTGCTGCTTCGGACGCGCGCACCGACGGGTCTGCGGAACCGGAGCTTCCGCCGGGATTGCATCTGGGAAAAAACACTGCGGAAACCTCTGGCACCGGCAAGTAGGGTGAAACCGCGAGTGGATCAAAGAGTTCCGCCAGTCGGAGCCACAATCCGTCTCTGATATTCTTCGGGGTTCGTCAAGGAGAGCCTCATGCGCTATCTCGCCTCTGCCTGCTTTTTTCTCTTCGCACTGATGTTTGTTTTAGCACTTCCGGCGCGCAGCCAGACGGCGCAGCATCCCTTCACTTTCCAGGACGCCGCCACGCTTCACAGCGCAGCGGCTATCGCTGTGTCGCCGGACGGAAAAGAAATACTTTATCGTGTACAGTTCGGTGCCACGAAAGGACCGGAGAAAATCGAATGGCATATCATGACGATCTCCGGCGGCGACGAGCACAAACTGGATCTCCCGGAAAAATTCAGGCCCTCAGGCTTCACCCGCGAGGGCTCGGCTTTGTACGGAGTCTATGAGGTGAACAAAGCGGCGCAACTGGCGACGTTTCCCTTGTCTTCTCCGAATTCTCCTGCGGCGGCAGCAGCCATGCCGGTTCCGTTGACTTCGCTTCCTCGAGGGGGGCACTCGGCTGTCATATCTCCCGATGGCGCTCATTATGTCGTGAAAGCTGATCCGCGCCTTCCAGACCCTCTGGAAGATGTGCATACCGTAATTGAAGCTCAACCGGTCAGCCTGTATGTCATCGGCACAGATGGCAAGGATGGCGCATGGTGGTGCCCGGCACTGCGCGATGTGAGTGATGTTGCGTGGTCTCCTGATGGGAACTCAATCGCGGTGCTATCGGAGACGCCGAAAATTGGCTTTCACTACGTTCGTTCATTTATCGATGTATGCAGCGCAAACGGAGCGAAACATATCGCCACCGTCGATAACGCGGCCGGAGGAATCGGCTGGATCAATGACGGCAAGGACCTGGTCTTCCTGAGCACAACCTCGCCGGTGTTGACGCCAGATCATGTCTGGACGGTTTCTGCCAGCGGTGGAACTCCGGTGGATCGCACCCCCAAGCTAGGCGCAAGCGCCTTGCAGTTAACCGTCGACGCTAAGGGGAACGCGTGGGTCGCGGTGGCGCACGGGGTCAGGTCGGAAATCGAAGTTTTGCGGAACAACAGTTTACAACCCGCATATGAATGGCCAAATGGCACGATTTACAGCGGCCCAGTTTCTCCGCAGCTCAGTTTTGCTCCTGAAGTCCGTGTGCTGACGGTGGATGATCCGCAACATACTTCCAACATTGCCATAGCCCGTGGCAACAGCCTGGAGAAGCTTAGCCATGAAGGCGATGATGAACTGGCGAAGGTTTCTTTTGGCGATGTGCGGGCTGTGCACTGGTCCAGCAAAGAGGGGATCACCCTGGAAGGCATCGCGACATTTCCCGCAGATTACAAAACCGGGCAGCATTATCCGTTCATGGTGCTTCCACATGGAGGACCAGAGGCCAGCGACTCTCTAAGGCTGGATATGTTTTCGCGAATATTTGCAGGAATGGGATACATCGTATTGCAGCCTGAATACCGTGGATCGACCGGGTATGGCACCGACTTCATGAGTGCCATCTACCAGCGCTTTGGGGACCGTGCCTATCAGGATGTTGACAGCGCGACTGATTTTGCCATCCGCCAGGGATGGGCCGATCCAAATCACCTTGTCATGTTCGGATGGAGTGCCGGCGGATTCATGACTTCCTGGACCGTTACGCAGACTCATCGGTATAAGGCCGCGATTGAGGGAGCCGGGATTACCGACTGGCTCTCGTTCATGTGGACCAGCGATGTCCAGCAGATCGATTATGACGCGCGGTGGCCCGACAAAGATCCTGACGCATTCCTGAAATTCTCTGCGGTCATGCATTCCGAAAACGTCACTACCCCCTTGCTTATTCTGCACGGCGCGGCAGATGAGCGGGTGCCGACGTATCAGGGGCGGGAATTTTTTGAAGCTCTTGCTGCACGGGGTAAGACAACACGCATGGTGACCTATCCGGGTTCTCCGCATTTTCCTACGCTTTGGGAGCAGCGGCAGGACGTGTTTCGCGAGATTGCCGCATGGCTGGCAAAATACAACCCGTAGTTCCATTGCTCCGAGTGGGGAGCAAGTCTCATTGCATGGCTATGATCGTCCGCGGAACCGGATGCCCAGTCTGGATAGCGCTGCGCTCGCCCCATGATATCCGCACATGCCGTGCACGCCGCCACCTGGTGGTGTAGAAGATGAGCAGATGAAGATGTGTTTTGCGGATGTTGCGTAATGGCGCCAGGTGGGGCGAAACAGGAACTGTCGCAGGTCCAGAATTCCTCCATTGATGTCGCCGCCCACCAGGTTGGAGTCCATTGCTTGGAGTTGCCAAGGAGCAAGAACGCGGCGCGCTAAGACTGTGTCGCGGAAGCCGGGAGCGAAACGCTCGATCTGGTCTTCCAGCGACTGCAGCATATCGACTGTTGAACCGTTAGGGACGTGGCAGTACGCCCATGCCGTATGTTTCCCAGCGGGAGCGCGTTTCGCATCGAACAGGCTAGGTTGCGCCAGGATGATGAATGGCCTTTCCGCGTGCCGTCCGCGCCGCATCGCATCTTCCGATTCGGCGATCTCGGCAAACGTCCCGCCGATATGGACCGTAGCAGCGCGCCAACATTCAGAAGCCTTCCACGGGATAGGGTTGCTCAATGCATAATCCACCTTGAAAACGGCTGGACCATAACGGAATGCGGCAAGCTTCTGTCTGTAACTGCGAGAAAATACCTCCCCTGAAACTCCCAGCAGTTGTTGGGGCGTGAGATCGCAACAGATCAGATCGTGGCCGGGCAATTGGCTGAAAGATTCGATGCGGAATGAGGTTCTCACTGCGCCGCCGAGACTGGAGAGATAGGCACACAACGCATTCGTAATGGATTGGGATCCGCCGCTGGGAATGGGCCATCCGACGGCGTGGGCGGCTGTTCCGAGGATGATTCCAAAAGCTCCGCTCAGTGGTTCGTCAAGGCTCAGGAATGAGTGTGCGGCGATGCCGGCAAATAAAGCGCGCGTGCGCCCATTAGCGAATTTCTTAGCAATCGCCTTCGCGGATAAAAGTGCTCGCATCCCAAATCTTGCCAGGAGCATGGGATGCGTCGGAATAGACGGCACGGGACGAAGTACGTCGCGGGAGAAGCCTTTCCAGTTTTCCACAAAGGGCTTCAGAAGGCGGACCCACAGATCGCCATCTCTTCCTAATGCAGCTTTTGCCGCGTCCATGTCCCGCTCGAGGACGATGGCCGAGCCATCATCCATGGGATGGGCCAGTGGCGCCGGGGAGTGAACCCAATGGAGGCCATGCTGTTCTAAGGGCAGGGAAGAAAAGAATGGGGAACCCGCCGCAAATGGGTGTACAGCAGAGCCAAAATCATTCAGGAACCCGGGGAGCGTCAGTTCCATCGTACGGGCTGCCCCGCCGGGGATAGCTTCTGCCTCGAAAACCTCAACCGCCAGACCAGCCTGGGCGAGCACGATGGCCGCTGCGAGTCCGTTGGGTCCGGATCCAATAACAGCCGCTTTTCTGTCGTTCCGCCGAACTACCTTGTGAGGGTTCATCATTAACGAAAGTGCTCAATCAATCTCGGGGCAGAACATTGGCCCACTCGACTGCTTTGATGCTGCCGTCGGCCTCGCGTTCCAGGGTAGGCGCGTACAAACCTAAAAATTGACGACGCCACCACATGCCCGTCGTGCGCTTCTCGGCCATGCTGGTAAACCAGTATTGCCAAAGTACAACGCGAATCTGCGTCGGCGCCTGTGCTGAAAAAGGATTGCCGGCAAATAGCGCCAGCACATCTTGGTCGTTGGCCAGCAAGCGCACCGCCGTGTTCGGAACCAGCGGATATTGCCTCCACGATCCTAAAGAGGCAAACCATAGGTTCCAGTCAAACCGTGGCTGATACGGTGCATAGATTCCGGGCGCCTGATGTAGTGCCTGAGGTTTGTAGCGAAAGGGATAAGCGGTCCAATTCGCGCCGTCTTGCGAACCTTGAAACTCGATCTCATATCTTCCCCGGGTCATGACCGCAAAAAGCCCATAGCTGTTCGCAATGCGAGACGGTTCGAGAGCAGTCACTGGCGTCGTTGGCAGCGGCACTTTGGCAAACGTCCACACCAATTGCGCTGTTGTGGCGTAGAAAATCCAAGTCAGCATAACGGCGCTGATCGAGAGCTTGGCTATGCGCCAATATTGCACTGGCGGTTTTGTCCTGCTGGATTCCGCGAGTTGATTGGTATTTGAAGTGCGTGCTGCGATGCTATCTCTCCACCTTGCCGGTAAGAGTTGCAGCAAGAAACGATCATCGAGCAGCAGGACACCCATGGCGAGAACAAGATAATTGAGAAAGGCATAGTTCGCCGTCAGAATGACGCCAATCTGCCAGGGGGTGACGATGAAAAAGCAGATAATCCTGCAACGGCGCGGCAAGAAGAGCATCCATACCAGTCCCAGTTCCAGGGCCAAAGTCGCATACACAGTTCCAGCATGAAACCAGTGGGGAAGATGCTGCACATACCATCCGATCCAGGTAGGGAGCGGCCCGTTCTGGTAATACTCGTCCATGGCGGTGAAATTTCGCCATGACGGATCTCCGCTGAGCAGTTTCACCGCCCCGGATTCGAGATAGATCCGGAACCATTCCCATTGGAGCAGGAATAATGCCGCGCGAGGCGCAGGGTGATTGCGGCCCAGCGCAGGCCGTAATTCTGGAGGCGCGTAGAACAGGCAGAGAAACCCTGCCGCCAGTAGCATCCCGTCGGATTGATAGCTGGAAAAATCCTGCGCGGCGCTGACGAATGACAAGAAGCAGACAAAGCAAATCAGCAGCATGCCCCGCGGCCACACGTTCAAGACAACGAGGACCGATGCGAGCATGCCTGCCCAACATAAGGCCAGTAACATGTTCGAACTGCCGGAAAGCCACAGCAAGGTCGGGGCAAACCAGATGGCTTCCCATCCGCGAAAGGATTGTGCTGCCGCCTGCAGGTACAGCGTTGCGGGCAAAATGCCGGACGGTCCGATTAATCCGCGAATCTGAAATACAAGGGAAAAGAATGCCGAGAAATAAATGAGGCCGATTGCGCGAAGGAAAAGCCAGCGAGGCAGCAGGCGGTCTGGAGGGCGCGTTTGCCCATCGAACAGCCAACGGACAACGGAGGCAGGACCACGGTCCATGACCGTTAGAATTATACGTAGAAAGCTGGATGAGGAGCATTGTCTCGTACTGCGCCGCAGGTATGTGTCGCAGTTCCTTCCGCAATCTCCATGGTCAAAGCTTCTCCGAATACCTTGCCATTGAAAGAAACTTGTTGTTGCATTCAACGCGTAGAAGAAAACAGATAAGGGATCGGTTTAGGATAAATTTGAGCTAATTGTTCTATGAGACGTCACTTTTCTGCTGTTGCGTCGGTGATTGTGATTACGATCGTCCTGTCGGGCCATTTTCTCCTTTCTGCAAGGACCGCGAGAGTCGAGATCGAAAAGGGCGCAGTGGCGCCTTCGCCTATTCACTTTGTATTTCAACCAATCGACTTCCGCTTGGATAGTTCCGAAACGCCGGAACATCACGCGCCGGAAACGATGGCTGGAGGCGTGGCTATTTTCGACTACAACAATGACGGAAAACTCGACGTGTTTTTCGCCAACGGTGCGAACATAAAAACCCTGAAAAAGGATTCACCAAAGTATTCCGATCGCCTGTTCGAAAACGATGGGCACGGACATTTCACCGATGTCACACACAAGGCTGGTCTGGCCGGTACTGGATATGATGTGGGGGTTGCCGTCGGCGATTACGACAACGACGGATACGAGGACATTTTCGTTGCTGGCGTGTATCACAACACCCTGTATCACAACAATGGAAATGGAACATTCACAGACGTCACTAAGAAAGCGGGCCTCGACAAACCGGATCCGGAATACGGTCCGCTGTGGGCGGTCGCAGCGGCGTGGGTGGATGTAAACAATGACGGCTTGCTGGACCTTATTGTCCTGAACTACATGAAGTGGGATTTTGACACTGAGCCTGTTTGCCAGGGCTATGGGCATCGAGATTATTGCCATCCCAAAATGTATAAACCTACGCCGAGTCAACTCTTTCTGAACAATGGAGACGGCACCTTTCGCGATGCATCGGTCGAGTCGGGGTTCCGCTCACATCCGGGCAAGGGCATGGGCATCGCGGCAGCTGACTCCACGCTCGACGGGCGAATGGATTTGTTCATTACGAACGACAAGCTGATGAACTGGTTTTTCCGGAATGAAGGCGGAGGCCGATTTGAGGAAGCCGGCTTCGATCAGAATGTCGCTTTGCGCGAAGACGGAACTTTTATTTCCGGAATGGGTACAGATTTTCGTGATCTCGACAATGACGGCTATCCCGATATCGTCGTCGTGGCGCTGGATGGCGAGACTTTTCCTATCTACAGGAATACAGGCAAGGGAAGCTTCGAGGAAGTAACTCGTGAAAGCGGAATGACCCGCCTCAGTTCGCCTATGGCGGGTTATTCGCCAACGATCGCGGATTTCGATAATGACGGGTGGAAGGACATTTTCGTGACCCGGGGGCACGTCCAGTCCTTACTCTCTTCGGCAAACTTGCCGATTGAGCAGCCGAATACAGTTTTCAGGAATCTCGGAGGAATGAAATTCGCTGCCTTGACCGAAGAGGCCGGGCTTACTGCGCAGCCCCCATCGAGACACCGCGGTTCGGCTGTTGGTGACCTGAATGGAGATGGCCGCCTGGATGTTGCTGTGAGCGCTCTCAGTGCTCCCGCGGAGCTTTGGATGAACGACAGCCCCGGCGACAATCACTGGCTGGAGTTCAAACTTGAAGGAACGAAAAGCAATCGTGACGGCATCGGAGCCCGAATCAAACTGGTCACGAAGTCTGGTGCGCAATACAACCACATGACGACCAGCGTGGGGTACGCATCTTCCAGTGCCGGCCCGGTTCACTTTGGACTGGGGGTGAATACGTCCGCAGACCTTGTCGAAATTCACTGGCCGTCCGGAATCGTTCAACAGTTACGGAATGTGGCTGCCGACCGTGTCGTACACGTCAAGGAACCGCCACGTTGAAGATCCGCGACAAAGGATCTCACTAGTTCTGGCCGACCTTCTGCACGCGGATTAACATGCCGCTGCCGGAGGGAAGCGTCAAATTCCCCGTCTCTGCCGCGATCTGGATATCCCCCACTGGGTTGCTCCGTCCTGCATGTACGAGCGACAGGCCGGGAAATCCATAAAGGCCGCAAGCATCCGAAGAGAACAGCCACAGAGCTTGTTGGCGCTTGTCGTCTGGGGACTGGCCTCGGCACTTCGTCCCGGGAGGCCCCGAAATCCTTACCAGCACTCCATTGGGAACAGAACGCCCAACTACTGTCGAGCCATGCGTCACTTCGGAGTCGTGGTAATCGGTCTCGCCGCCGATTTGATTGGTGACCCAGAAATTGTCGGGCGATCCGCGATCAGGACCGCTGTCCGGAACCAGGGCTGCCTCGACGTCCATCATGGTTGCGGCGGCTCTGAGATTCGAGGTGATTGGAATATGGTGGCTGCCGACGACCAGGGTGTCGAAACGCAATGTGACGTCGCCACCACGAGTATCGTTTCCAGGAGTGGCAGCAACTACCTGCCCTAGCACTTTCGCTCCAGCCTTGATCTTTGTGTGATCGTTCAAGGGGACATCTTGCATGACTCGGCCACTGATCTTCTGACCGGCGTGCGCCTTATCGGATTTCAAAGTGTTATTCAGCCGAACCGGCAGTATGATCCCGGAAGGTATAACCTCCTGAGCCAATAATGCGGTGGAAAACGACAAGATCAATGCGAGGAAGAGATTCTTCACAAATCACCTCCACAACGATCGGGTGAACATGGAGATTTAGCCGATTTGAAGACTACCGGTCCGGCTGCTGTTTCCATCCCGAATGGACTTACCTCATACCCCGTTAGATTCGTAAATTGAACACCACGCAATAAGAAATTGCAGACTTCTGGATTCAGCGCGCTCATCGCTGACGCACCCCCAGCAGAATGTCGATCGTGAGCTGGTCTAAACGCTCATAAGGTAGCGCCTTGCCAAGCATTTTGTCGATATTGAAATGGTGTTTTAGCAGGTTACCGGCGTTTGCTTTGGAGAAATCCGAAGTCGATGGAAGGTCCTCTGATCCAGCCGAGATTGATTCCAGAATTTCCTGGATCTCCTGGTCCGCATTCCAAATCTCGCCTTTCTCTTTCAGAATCAGATAAGTACGCATGCAGCCTCGGGCGAAGTCCTTCACGCCTTCGTAATTCTCAGTGCGGTAGGCGTGAGCATCGAAATGACGCGGTCCGGAATAACCGGCATCCTCCAGAAACTTGACGAGCCAGAATGCCGATTTCGGATTGGCAGAGCCGAAGCGAAAATCCTGGTCGTAGCGACCGGGCATCTGATCGTTAAGATCAATATGGAAGAGTTTGCCAGCTTCCCACGCCTGCGCGACGCCATGCATGAAGTTGAGCCCAGCCATAGTCTCATGCGCGACCTCCGGATTCACACCCACCATGTCAGGCTGATCAAGGGTGGCGATGAAACCCAGATAATGTCCAGTCGTGGCCATGTAGATATCGCCGCGCGGTTCGTTGGGTTTCGATTCGAGCGCAAACTTATATCCGTAGCCGCGGTCGATGGAGTACTCGCAAAGATAATTTACGGCCTCGCGCAGCCGTTTAATGGCCTCATCGGGTCGGCGGCAGGCATCCGTTTCAACGCCCTCCCGTCCGCCCCATAGAACGAAGATTTTGGCACCCAGTTCTGCTCCGAGATCCATGGCCCGCATGGTTTTCTGTAGTGCCAATGCGCGAACGCCGGCATCATTTGCGGTGAATGCGCCGTCGCGGAAGACAGGGTGGAAAAACAGGTTCACCGTGGCCATCGGCACGATGATTCCGTTGTGCTCGCACGCTTTCTTGAACTTTGAAACTATGCGGTTGCGCTCGGCTGGAGTAGCGTCGAACGGAATCAGATCGTTGTCATGCAGGTTCACTCCCCAGGCTCCCACTTCGGCCAGTAGGCTGACAATATCAACCGGAGAGATTGCTTCCCGCACCGCATCCCCAAAAGGATCGCGCCCGCGGTTTCCAACGGTCCAGAGTCCAAAGGAAAATCTATGTTCGGGCCGAGGTTCGTAGTTGCTTTGAGTCATCGCACCGTTCTCCTGCATTTCATACGAAAGCTTTATGAAATGAAAATCTGACGCGTCGCCGGATAGACTCGCCGGTAAGCAGCGTAACGGTCGTTCATCTTCCTGACCACATCGGGACGCGGCGCTACCCGCTCGCGGACGCGTACAACAGACTCGCAAGCGGCATCAACTGACGGCCAGCAGCCTGCACCGACACCCGCGAGAATCGCCGCGCCATAGGCAGCTCCTTCTTCTGCTTCCACGATCTCCACTTCCTGGTCGTAGATGTCCGCCTGAATCTGCCTCCAAAGAGCAGATCGCGTCCCCCCTCCGCCGAGCCGGACCCTCCGGACGGGCACGTCCATTTCCTGGAAGATTGTGAACGCATCTCGGAGGCTGAATGCCACGCCCTCGAGGACGGCGCGTACGATGTGTCCACGTTTGTGCGAAGCGGTAAGCCCGAGCAATGCGGCGCGTGCGTTGGGGTCGAGGTGCGGCGTTCTCTCGCCCATCAGGTATGGCGTCCACAACAGACCATCAGACCCGGGAGCCACTGATGCTGCTTCCGCTGTCAGTTCATCATAAGAAGGGGGATGTCCGTCGTCGTGAAACGTATCGCGCAACCAGCGCAAGGACAGGCCTGCGGCCTGGGTTACGCCCATGACATGCCACCGCCCCGGAATGGCATGACAGAACGTGTGCAAACGACCCTTGGGATCCACCTCTGGGCGATCCGTGGCGGCGAAAACTACGCCGGAAGTTCCAATAGTCGCGCTTACTTCTCCCGGAACGACAATGCCCATCCCAGTTGCGCCCGCCGCCTGATCACCTGCTCCGGCCACAACGGGCGTTCCCGGCTTTAGAGTCGTCGCCGCCGAGCCTTCGGCAGAGACTTGTCCGCAAACGTCAGGTGATTCGCAGAGTTTCGGCAGCACGCGTTCATCAATTTCTGTGGCTGCCAGCATCTCGCTCGACCACTTGCGCTTCACAACATTGAGGAGCAGAGTTCCGGAGGCATCCGCAACATCGCTCGCCCGCTCGCCCGTCAATCGAAACCTGACATAGTCTTTCGGCAACAGGACTGACCGCACGCGCTTCCAGTTTTCCGGCTCCAGATCGCGTACCCAGAGGAGTTTCGTAAGGGTGAAATTCGGCAATGCGGGATTGCACGTGAGTTGGATGAGACGGTCGGCCCCAATCTTTTCGGTGAGCATGCGACATTGCCGCTCTGTCCGCACATCGCACCAGATCAGCGCCGGACGGACCACGCGGTCCGCCGCGTCCAGCAGGACCGCCCCGTGCATCTGTCCTGAAAGACCTACGCAGGCGATCTGCTCAGGGCGGATCTGGCCGTTTGCAAGAGCTTTTTGAACGGAAATACCGCAGGCACGCCACCAGTCTTCAGGATTTTGCTCAGCCCATCCAATCTGCGGAGAAGCAAAGGATTCGTGCTCTTCGGTTGCAGACGCGATTACCGTGCCCTGTTCGTCAATCACCAAGGCACGAGTACTCCCGGTTCCAACATCGATCCCAAGTGAATAGATAGATTTTTCTCCTGATTCCAATCATGCCATTCACCCGATGCAGGGTGCACCTGATGTTCGGCAAAGTCGCTTTGGCAAATGGCCGCGGTATTGCGGAACGCTCTCCGATTCAAGAACCTTGCTATTGCAACACCTGCTGTGGAAAGCGAGTGCAAATTTAACTTGCATATTACAAGTTACTGTTGCTAACGTGCTGGACGTGGCAGGGAAGCCGAAACCGAAGCGCCGGTCCGGTTGTCCCGTAAGTATCTCGCTGGAGATTTTTGGGGACCGCTGGTCGCTGCTGATCATTCGCGATCTTATGGTGCGGGGCTTCCGTACGTTTAAAGAGTTCGAGCATTCGGGAGAGGGAATTGCCACTAACATCCTTTCCGACCGTTTGCAGAAACTCGAAGCCCACGGAATTATCTGCACTGAGCCAGAGGAATCGGACGGACGGCGGGTGAATTATCGGCTTACCGAAAAAGGCATCGCCCTTGCTCCTGTGCTTTTGGAATTGCTGATTTGGGGCGCCAGGCATACGCAAGGCGGGCCCCTTTGCGTCATCATGGAGGAAATGGACAAGAATCGTGATGCTATCCTCGCCGAAGTTCGGCGGCGCTGGCGCGAACGGGATTCAACACCCTTGCTTCCCCGGTTCGATGCCGAGGTAGTCGAGAATTTGGCGCGGAAGCGATAGAGATTGTCTGCAACCATTCGTGAGGTTTTCAATAGGGGTTTGCAAATTTTTAGTAAAGCAGGAGAGTTCTCATGCACGTGAATCCGTATGTGCACTTCAACGGCAATTGCGAAGCGGCTTTCAGATTCTATTCGAAGTGTCTAGGCGCCAAAATTGAGGCCATGATGTTCTTTGAAGGGACGCCAGCAGCCCAGCAGGTTCCATCCGAGTGGAAACGCAAAGTACTCCACGCGCGCTTGAGTTTTGGGGACGACATTCTCCTCGCTTCGGATGCTCCTCCGGGACGCTATTCCACACCACAGGGATTCTCGGTGTCGATCGACTTGAAGGACCTCAAAGAGGCCGAGCGCATTTTTCGCGAAATGTCCGTCGGTGGGAAAATAACCATGCCGATCCAGGAGACTTTCTGGGCGGCGCGATTTGCGATGTTCACGGACCAGTTCGGCGTTCCATGGATCGTCAATTGCGAGAAAACTGCCTGAGGGCAGTATCCCGAATTCATGGACAATTAAATGAGCAAGAACGGCGCAATCGCGTAGGTGTTGTCTCCTGTGTATCAATAAGGGAGAGAGCAGTGCGTGCGGAAAGTGGTCGTTTCAAATGTCATGTGGCTATAGCATAGCTGCTGGAAAACGCCCGTTGAAGAGTATCTCTTCTACTGCAACCTGTTCTGATTGGGAGCGGCAACCTTTGTTCTTCTGGTGTGCAGATGCTTACGTATCAAAAGATCTAAATTGGGGACGCGTTCGGAATTCGAATTGACTACAGAATGGAGAGATCGCTATGAGTGGAGTGCGAGTTCTTGTGGGGACGCATAAGGGAGCATTCATCTTGGAAGCTGACGGCAAGCGTGACAAGTGGAACGTCAGCGGTCCGCTTTTTGCCGGGTGGGAACTCTATCACCTGAAGGGATCGCCGGTGGATCCGAACCGGATTTATGCCTCGCAAACCAGCGGTTGGTTTGGACAGGTCATTCAGCGCTCCGACGACGGGGGTAAGACTTGGCATCAGCCGGGAACTGCGTTTGTTCCCGATCCGACGGCTGGTCCTAACAAGGCTGGCAGCAACAAATTCGTTTACGACACGGCGAAGAAGCCTCTTACGACACATCAGTGGTACGACGGCACGCAGCATCCGTGGGAATTTAAGCGGGTCTGGCACCTGGAGCCTTCGTTGACCGACCCCAATACGGTCTATGCCGGTATAGAAGATGCGGCATTGTTCCGGTCCACCGATGGTGGCGAGAACTGGCGCGAACTTCCGGGACTCCGCGGCCACGGTACCGGACCGAAGTGGCAGCCTGGGGCCGGTGGCATGTGTCTGCATACGATCATTCTGGATCCGAGCAATCCCAAGCGCATGTGGATTGCGATTTCCGCTGCCGGTGCGTTTCGCACCGATGACGGCGGAGAAACATGGAAGCCGATCAACAAAGGATTGAAGTCGCAGTACATTCCCGATCCGAATGCGGAAGTTGGCCATTGCGTCCATCACATCGCCATGTCGGCAAAACGGCCAGGTGTCATGTTCATGCAGAAACACTGGGACGTGATGCGCAGCGACAATGCCGGTGATGAATGGAAGGAAGTAAGCGGCAATCTGCCTACCGATTTTGGATTCGTGATTGACGTACACGCACATGAACCGGAGACCCTGTATGTTGTTCCCATCAAGAGCGACAGTGAACATTTCCCGGTTGACGGCAAGCTACAGGTATTTCGTAGCCGCACCGGAGGCAACGAATGGGAACCGCTGACGAAGGGCCTTCCACAGAGTAATTGCTACGTCAATGTGCTTCGGGATGCTATGGCCGTCGATTCGCTCGATAAGTGTGGGATTTATTTCGGAACGACTGGCGGCCAGGTTTATGCCTCAGCCGACGCGGGTGATAGTTGGAAGCCAATCGTAGAGAACCTGCCGGCAGTCTTTTCCATCGAGGTGCAGACGCTTAAGTAGTTCGAATCTCCTAAGGGCACGGCTCAAACCGTGCCCGTAGCCAAGGAGTTGTTGATCAGGAGTAACACGATGCCAAACATCACGCCGTTTTTATGGTTCGACAATAATCTCGAAGAGGCCGTGAATCATTACGCTTCGATCTTCAAGGATGCGAAGATCTTGAACATCGCCCGCGCCGAAGGCAGAGTCTTAACCATTACTTTTGAACTCAATGGCCAACGCTTCGTTGGACTCAATGGCGGCCCGCACTTCAAGTTCACGGAAGCTGTCTCATTTATGGTCAGCTGCGATACGCAAGAAGAAGTCGACAGATACTGGGAGAAGCTCTCCGAGGGCGGATTGCAAGGACAATGCGGCTGGCTCAAGGACAAATTTGGATTATCTTGGCAAATCGTGCCGAAAGTGCTCGGGGAGTTGCTGAGCGACCAGGATCCGCAAAAATCGCGTGCCGTGATGCAGTCGATGCTCAAAATGAAAAAGATCGTAATCGCAGATTTGCAGAAAGCCCGCGAAGGGAACGTCGCGGCTTAGGACAGAAATCTTTCAGGCGAAGAAGCCATATGGTCCGCGTCGTTCTCCCATTTCACCTACGTACGCTCGCCCGTGTCTCTGCGGACGTCGAACTCGAAGTGGCTCCTCCAGTCACGCAGCGATCCGTGCTCGATGCCCTCGAGGCCCAATATCCCATGCTGTGTGGCGCGATTCGTGATCACGTCACCAGACAGCGGCGCCCCTTCCTTCGTTTCTTCGCCTGCGAAGAGGATTTGTCCCACGAGTCGCCGGATGCGCCGCTGCCCGATGCGGTTGCGTCTGGCAAAGAGCCCTTCCTGATCATCGGTGCTATCGCCGGAGGATAGTCCCCAGCAAGAGAGGGGTTGGTCCAACTGAGACGTCAGTGCATCAGCCCCAAGATTCTCAGCGCCGTCACCATGACGACCGAAATCACGCATAGCATCACCGCGTACTCTGCTAGGTCTCGAAGCCTGCTGTTTGGCCAAACTTTGCTGATGAAATAATCCATAGGCTCCCTCAACTGCATACCAGATTGCCGCCTGATCGCAGCTTCGACAATGGCTCGTTCGTGGAGCTTACAGTGGTACCGAAACCGAGATGACCGAAGTTACTGGCGCGGACGGGCTCTATTCAGACACGACGGAGCGCAGTTTTTCGGCAGCCATTTCGGGTGTGACATCGCGCTGAGGAGTGCACAACATCTCAAATCCGACCATGTATTTCCGGACTGTAGCAGACCGAAGCAGCGGGGGATAAAAGTGCGCGTGAAAATGCCATTCAGGATGTGGGGCTTCATCAGTCGGCGCTTGGTGAAATCCCATCGTGTATGGAAAGGGAGTGTTGAACACGCGATCGTAGGTAGCGGTCGTCTGTTTCAGCATTCGACTAAGAGAAGCTATTTCAGCGGTGGATAATTCGTTCATCGAAGCGAAGTGTCGCCGGCTGCAAATCAGCAGTTCAAACGGCCACGTAGCCCAGAACGGCACGATCGCGACGAACCCCTCGTTTTCCGCAACGATACGTACTCTTTGCCCTTCTTCGAGTGCCAGATAATCACACAGCAGGCACCGTTTGTGCCTCGCGAGATAGGTCTTCTGATTTTCCAGTTCTTTCAAGGGTTGTTGCGGCACTGAGGCCGTGGCCCAGATCTGGCAGTGCGGATGAGGATTGCTGGCACCCATCATCGCACCCCGATTTTCAAAAATTTGCACATTACGGACGTTCGGCATTGCTCCTAATTCGCGAAATTGATCCATCCATGTACGCACGACGGTTTCAATCTCGCCCACCTTCATGGTGGAGAGCGTCAAGTTGTGCTGGGGGGAAAAACACATGACGCGGCATATTCCTGGCTCGGCTTCCGCCACGATCAAACCTTTTTCATCAAGGTCAAGCTGCTTCTGGTCCGGAACTTTAGGAACGAGCGCCGCAAAATCATTGTCAAACACAAACGTTCCGCTATACGCCGAGTTCTTTACACCTCCTACTCGATCGTTCCCCGGACATAGGTAGCATGAGGGATCGTAGTCCCGTTCAGAAACGGCGGGCGGGTGCGAAACTTCTCCTTGCCAGGGCCTTGTGGCGCGCTGCGGAGAAACAACGACCCATTCATTCGTGAGCGGGTTCAGCCTGCGATGTGGAATGTCCGTAAGTTTCAAGTGTTCTGGATCCTAGATTCGGAGCCTGATTTGACATGCTTCTCAGGGCAGCTTATGGTCGCTTTCAGGCTCCCCAGCGACCGATCATTATACGATTCGAAAGGGGCGCCTTTGCGAGTCGTTTGAGTGTTTAGAGCACCGCTTCCGTCCATGACTGGGAAAGAACTCGCTTCGCGGTTTCAGGAATACTTCAAGACTCAGCCGCGATTTTTCCGCGCGCCCGGCCGGGTTAATCTCATCGGCGAACACACAGACTACAATGACGGCTTTGTCATGCCTGCGGCTATCGGGTTTTTCACAACCGTTGCCGCGGCGCCCCGAGGCGATCGCAAGCTTATCATCCGCTCCGAGAATTTCAACGAAACGTTAGAGTTTGATCTCGACCATCTTCCCGCGAAGACTCAAGGCAAGTGGGTTGATTACCTACTTGGAGTCGCTTGGGTGCTGGCACAGCAGGGAATTGCCTTGCGGGGAGCGAACCTGCTGGTCCAGGGAGAAGTTCCGATCGGAGCCGGCCTCAGTTCGTCTGCTGCGGTTGAAGTTTCCACCGCGTTGACCCTCTTGCGAATGAGCGAAGATCCAAAGGCGCAGCATCTAGCGCTTTCCGAAATTGCCAAGCTCTGTCGCCGCGCAGAAAACGAATTTGTGGGTGCTCAGGTTGGCATTATGGATCAGTTCGTCGCGTGCATGGGAAAAGCCGGAGACGCTCTCCTGCTCGATTGCCGCTCTCTCGATTTTCAACTGGTTCCTATTCCGTCTAACCTGCGGCTGGTCATCTGCAATACGATGGTCAAGCACGAGCTTTCATCTGGGAATTACAACATTCGCCGGCGAGAGTGTGACGAAGCGGTCAAGACGATTGCCAGAAACGATCGGAATGTCCATGCTTTGCGCGATGTATCACCAGCGTTGCTCGATCAAGTCTCCGCTGAGCTTTCCCCTACTGTGCGAAAACGATGCGAGCACGTCATACGAGAAAATCAAAGGGTTCTGCAGGCGGCCGACAGCTTGAGGAAAAACGATTTCCAAAGATTGGGAGAGTTGATGGCGCAATCGCACATCAGCCTGCGCGATCTTTATGAAGTGAGCTGCAAAGAACTCGATATCATGGTCGATGCCGCTCACGGCCTACCCGGCTTTGTCGGCGGACGCATGACGGGCGGCGGTTTCGGCGGATGCACGGTGAATTTGGTCGAGACTCCACATACTGTAGAATTTTCGGCCGTCGTGTCCGAACGTTATGAGCGGGCTACCGGAATCAAGCCTCAGATCTATACCTGCGCCGCTGTCGATGGTGCGCAGGAGCTTGGCTGAACGGCTAGGGATCTGCCGTAACAATTCAGGACGAGAGAGAACATGCTTCGATTCAAATACGCACTTCTGCTTCCCATCGCAATTTTCTCCGCAGTGTTCTGCGTTGCGCAATCGGGCCGCTGGTCTGAACAGCAAGCCAACCAGTGGTATGCCAAACAGCCGTTGCTCGCGGGCAGCGATTACATTCCGACCGATGCGATCAATCAGCTGGAAATGTGGCAGGCTGCAACCTTCGATCCGCAGGAGATCGACAGGGAACTCGGTTGGGCCGAAGGTTTGGGCATGAACACCATGCGAGTCTTCCTCCACGACCTGCTGTGGCAGCAGGATGCCCCTGGATTTCGTCAGCGCATCGATACGTTCTTGACTATTGCGGCCAAGCATCACATTCGGCCGATCTTCGTACTGTTCGATTCGGTTTGGGACCCGAATCCGGTCCTGGGACCGCAGCATCCGCCGATTCCTGGTGTGCACAATTCAGGATGGGTGCAAAGTCCGGGTGCTAAGGCGCTTGCCGATCCGGGACAATATCAACGGCTGAAGGTTTATGTCGTCGGGGTGGTTTCGGCCTTCGGAAAGGATCCGCGTGTGCTTGCCTGGGATCTCTGGAATGAGCCCGACAACACCAACGACGAGGCTTATGGGAAGGTCGAATTGAAAGACAAAGAGAAGTACGTGGCGGCATTGCTGCCGCAGGTGTTTGAGTGGGCGCGGTCGGCACAACCGATGCAACCGCTTACTGCCGGTGTGTGGTGGGGCGACTGGTCAAAGCCGGAGAAACTTGATGCCATTCCTCGTATTGAGTTGGAGCAGTCCGACATCATGACCTTTCACAACTACGGCTGGCCCGAGGAATTCGAACAAGCCGTCAAATCGCTGCGGGGGTATCACCGTCCCATCATCTGCACCGAATTCATGGCCCGTGGACGCGGCAGCACCTTCGACACGATCTTGCCCATTGCCAAGCGTATGCACGTGGGCGCAATTAACTGGGGATTGGTCGCCGGCAAAACGCAGACATACTTGCCTTGGGATTCCTGGCAGCGGCCTTATGTTAATGAGCCGCCGGCCGTCTGGCATCATGAGATTTTTCACCGGGACGGCAGGCCGTATCGTGAGCGCGAATTGGAAATCATCAGGGAGTTCACGGGCAAAGCGGCTCCGACGAATTAAATCTTCGCTGATCCGACTCAGTCCCCCTGAGGATGATAATTGGCCTGCGGCCCAGCCTGAATCTTGATCAGAAAATTCGCGGGCTCCGGAAGGATGGCAAACTTAGGTACCTCACCGCGCACCATCGCCACTTCATCGCAGCAATGAAACCGCGGGCAGACGTGGCAATCCTTGTAAATCTTGTCGGGAAGATCCTCTCGCTTGGCCACACGGAAGCCCAATTTGCCGAAAAACTGCGGGCTTCGCGTGAACAGGCAAATACAGGTGACGCCATGACGTTTGGCCTCCAGCATGAGCGCGTTCACCAGTTTGCTGCCTCCGCCTTGACCCTGTGCCCCTGGTGCCACTGTGATGGAGCGAATTTCGGCAAGGTGCGTCCCGTAAAGATGCAGCGCACCGCATCCAATGATCTGGTCGTCGTTTTCCAGCACAACGAAATCGCGCACGTTCTCGCAGATTTCGTGCAAGGTGCGGGGTAGCAGGGTTCCGTCGCCGGAATACGACGAAATCAGTCCGTGAATCTTTGCCGCGTCGGGCAGAATTGCTTTACGCGTGCGCATGTGCCTCCCCACGGAGAGATTCGATTCTTTCCCGGGTTAGTTTGATAGCTTGCTTCACTCGCGCTGCCGCCGTTCCGCCCACCACGTCATGTAGCGCGACGACCGCAGATACAGCCAGGTACTGATATAGATCGGAGCCGAACGCCGGATTCACCGCTTGCAGCTCTGCGACACTCAGATCATTCAACTCGCAATTTCTCTCCAGGCAAAGTTTCACTGCGTTGCCTACAGCTTCGTGCGAAATCCGGCAGGGAACTCCCTTCTTGACCAGATACGTCGCGGCAGCCCAGGCATTCATGAATCCGCTGTCGCTGGCATTCAGCATTTCCGCCGTATTGAATTCCACTATCTTTATCCATCCGGTCACCAGCGGCAGAATGCGCATCACGATTTCGGCAGCTTCGAACAGCGGCTCTTGCGTCTCCTGCAGGTCCTTGTTGTAGGCGAGCGGCAGGCCCTTGATCGTAATAGTTAACGCAGTCGCGCAACCCGCGATGCGTCCTGCTTTTCCCCGGACCAGTTCCAGCAGGTCCGGATTTTTCTTTTGCGGCATCGCGCTGCTACCCGTTGAGTAGGCCTCAGGCAGGTGGATGAATCCATATTCATTGGAGGAAAACAGAATCATCTCTTCTGCCCAGCGGCTGAGATGTAATCCCAGAATCGAAAGCGTCTGCACGAATTCCAGAGCGAAATCGCGATCGCTGGTCGCGTCGATGCTGTTTCCGGTCGGGCGGCTAAACCCCAAGGTGCTGGCCATGAACTCGCGATCCAGCGGCAATGTGGCTCCAGCCACTGCTCCCGATCCCAAGGGAGAAAAATTCAAACGCCTGCGGCAATCGGCCAGTCGATCGGCGTCCCGTAAGAACATTTCCACGTAGGCCAGCAGCCAATGTGCGACCAGCACCGGTTCGGCGGGTTGCAGATGGGTATAGGACGGCATTACGGCATCGTCCGCCTCTTCCCCCCGATCTACAAACGTCGTGCACAAGCCCGCGAGTTCGGCCCGAATTTGATCGATGCTGGATCGAGTGAAGAGCCGAAGATCGGTCGCAATCTGCTCGTTGCGGCTGCGGCCGCTGTGCAACTTGTATCCCCTGTCGCCGATCAGACTGGCTAGTTGCTTTTCGACGAAATGGTGGACATCTTCCGCTTCGTTATCTTCCAAAAAGCTTGGAGAAGATTGCGCGAGATCCCCGATTCGCTTCAAGCCCTCCAGAATGCTGATTAGCTCTTCTGCAGTCAGGATGCCTGCCTTGCGCAAAGCCTGCGCATGCGCGCTGCTGGCCTCAAGTTCGTATTTCAGCAGCTTCCGGTCGAACGAAAACGAACGCTGCCACTGCTCGAATTCAGGATCGAGCGGTTGCCGGAAACGTCCCGACCACATCTTCACTTCGTCACCTCGATACGGGAGAGTGCGCGTGTCCGCGATGGCAATCCAAGAATGCGAATGAATCCAGCTGCATCCTTCTGGTCATAGCTCTCGCTCATCGTGAACGAGGAAAGATCGGTTCGATAGAGGGAATGCTCCGATGCTCGGCTGACCACCGAAACGTTGCCCTTATAAAGAGACAAGGTGACTTCGCCGCTGACCGGACTCTGCGTGCTCGCGACGAACGCATCCAGAGCTTCGCGCAGCGGTGTGAACCAAAGGCCGAAATAGACTAGTTCGGCATATTTCAACCCAATCTGCTGCTTGAAATGGGCGACATCGCGCTCCAGGCAGAGCGCTTCCAGTTCGCGATGAGCCGCGATCAACAGTGTGCCGCCCGGAGTTTCGTAGCATCCGCGAGACTTGATTCCGACAAACCGGTTCTCGACGATGTCCGCCCGCCCGATTGCGTTCCGCGCTCCGATTTCATTCAGAAGCTCAACCAGCGACACCGGATCCAGTGCCATTCCGTTCACCGCGACCGGTACTCCCTTCTCAAACCCGATCGAAACCGTTTCGTCTTTGTCCGGAGCTTCCTGCGGCGAGCATGTGATCTGCCAGGTGCTTTCCAGCGGCGCGTTGCCTGCATCTTCCAGTTCGCCGCCCTCATGGCTGATGTGCCAAAGGTTACGGTCGCGGCTATGAATCTTCTCCCGGCTGGCCGCAACTGGAATTCCGTGTTGCTCGGCATAATCCAGGCAGTCTTCCCGCGATTTGAGATCCCACTCGCGCCATGGTGCAATGATCTTCAATTCCGGAGCCAACGCCTGATAAGTCAGTTCGAACCGCACCTGGTCGTTGCCTTTTCCAGTGCATCCGTGTGCGACTGCCGTGGCCCCTTCCCGCAGTGCCACTTCCACCTGATGTTTTGCGATCACCGGTCGAGCCAGCGAGGTTCCCAGTAGATATTTATGTTCGTAAACCGCGCCGGCCTGAAGGGCGGGGAAGACATACCCCGTAATAAATTCTTCCCGCAAATCTTCGATGATGACGCGGCTCGCGCCCGTGGCGTATGCCTTCTTGACCACGGCTTCGAGATCGTCACCCTGTCCGACGTCAGCCACCATGGCAATGACATCGTAGGAATAGTTCTCTTTCAGCCAAGGGATGATGATCGAAGTGTCGAGACCACCGGAATAAGCCAGTACAACTTTCTCAGGCATGAGCGCTCCTCACAGGCAGGCGGACTGCGCCGCCCAGCAGTAAATAAAGAATAGCTTTCTGCACGTGCAACCGATTTTCAGCCTGCTCATAAATCACCGAGTACTCCGAGTCCATCACTTCATTCGTGACTTCCTCTTCGCGATGGGCCGGCAGGCAGTGCATGAATACGGCATGCGGTGCAGCTTTCTTCATCAGATCCCGGTTGACCTGGTAGGGACGGAAAATGTTTGCACGCTGCTTGGACTCGTGTTCCTGCCCCATACTCGCCCATGCATCCGTATAAATCGCATCCGCACCGGCCACAGCCTCGCCGGGATCGTTGGTCAAACGAATCTGCGCTCCGGTCTGCTTCGCGATCTTTAGGGCTTCGCGAATGATCCCCGCGTCGGGCGCGTAATCTGCTGGTGTCGCTACCGTGACCGACGACCCCAGGCAAGCCCCGGTGAGAAGCAAGGAATGCGCAACATTATTGCCGTCCCCGACATATGCGAGCCGGATATTGCGAAGATTGCCAAACCGCTCCTGTAGCGTGAAGAAATCGGCTAGCGCCTGGCAGGGATGCTCGAGATCGCTCAATGCATTAATGACCGGGATCGATGCGTGATCTGCCATGCCTTGAATGGTTTCCTGCGAGAACGTGCGCAACACGATCACATCCATCCAGCGCTCCACGTTCAGGGCGATGTCGCTTAGTTTCTCACGCGCGTCAATCCGGCCGCCGGTCTGATCGACAAAGTGAGCGACTCCGCCCAGGCTTGCCATTCCTGCAGCGAAGGTGAGCCGGGTGCGTAGCGATGGTTTTTCGAAAAACATCACCATCTGCTTGCCCGCGAGTGCGCGCTGAAATACCGTGGGACGAGACTTCATCAGTTCAGCCAGATGGAGTACCGCTTCGACCCCTTGCGGTCCGAGATCGCGTGTGGAAATCAGGTCCTGACACCAGAAGACAGACGGAGCCGATGTCGGTTCCAGCGCCTTTCGGTTTTGCAATATTGTGTTCAAGCTGTGCTCCTTACCTGGAAATTGCTTGCCCGGTTTCGTTCACGCGTACGTCACTTCCGTTCCGCACGGAATCTTCATTCGATAGAACTCAGCCAGTAGTTCCCCTTCGGCCGCAGGCAAGATTCTGACCCGTCCGACTCCCTGCTGCAGAGCCTGTCGGCAGGCGTGCAGTTTCGGCAACATCCCGCCGCTGATGACCGCCCCCGCCGCCATCTCTTGCGCTTGCCGGGTACTCAACCACGGAACCACGCTGCCGCTCGCATCTTTTACGCCTGGCACATCAGTCAGAAAGATCAGCGCGTGAGCCCGGCACGCAGCCGCGCACGCGGCCGCCATCTCATCGGCGTTTACGTTGTAGTACTCCCCATCTGCCCCGAGCGCAATCGACGCCAGGACCGGGATTCCCCCCTGGGACCACAGCGCCTCGATCCAGCAAGGCTCGGCGAAGCAGACCTCGCCCACAAATCCCAAATCGTGTCCATGAACGTGTTTGCGCCGGGCCCGAAACGACATTCCGTCTCCACCACAGAAGCCTACGGCGGGCATTCCGGCAGCCTGAATCGCAGCCACAAGTTTCTTATTCACCATGCCGCCCAGCACCATCAGCGCGACGTCGCGGGTCTCTGCGTCAGTGACCCGCAGGCCATCGACAAACCGGCTTTCCTTTCCCAGGCGTTTCAGCATTCGAGTGAGTTCACTGCCGCCACCGTGAACGACCGCCACCCGGTGACCGTCCTGGGCAAGTTCCGCGATGGCGCGGGCGCATTTTCGCAAGGTCTCGGCATCTTCGATCGCTTTTCCGCCAATTTTGATGACGATCGTCATTGCAACCCTTCGTCCTCTCTCCACCCGTACATCAGATTCATGTTCTGCACCGCCTGGCCTGCCGCTCCCTTGAGCAGGTTGTCAATGCAGGAAACCAGTACCAATCGCTGCCCATCTTCGGCCAGGCAGAATCCGATATCGCAGTAATTCGTATTGAGCGAGAACTGGACCTGCGGCAGCTTCGGAGTGGCGAAGATCCGTACCCAGCGCCGATGCTGATAAAAACTGCGAAAGCATGATTCAATCGCGGCTGCCGTCGTCGAGTTCTTCAGCCGAACATAAATCGTCGACAGGATGCCTCGGGGAATCGGCAGCAGATGCGGTGTGAATACAAGCTCTTGCGTATCGATTCCAAGTTGTTCGGCCATTTCTCCGACGTGCCGGTGGTTGAACACGGAATACGCCGAAAGATTATCGGCAACGGAGACAAAATGTGTTTTTGCCGTGGGCTCTTTGCCTGCTCCCGACACGCCCGACTTCGAATCGGAAATGATCCCCTGCTCGCGATTGAGCAGATCGGCTCGCACCAGCGGCGCCAATGCCAGAATTACGGAAGTTGCGTAGCAGCCGGGATTCGCCACCAATTGCGCTCCCGGTAATTGATCCGAGTGCAGTTCTGGAAGACCATAGATTGCCTTCTCGGTCAACTCCGCCGCTTTCAAAGTATCTGCATCGCGAAAGCCATAAATTGCGCAATGCCGTGCCTGTTTCAGCCGCCAAGCTCCGCTCAGATCGACAATGCGCAGGCCCTCATGAATCGCTTCCGGTGCCAGTGTGCGGGAGGCTTCGTGCGGAGTCGCCAGAAAAAGCAACTCCACACCCTCCTGCTTCAGCCATGACCACGAGAGCGGATGCAGCGGGTATGCGCCATTTCCCGAAAGAGCAGGGAAGATCTCGGCCAGATCTGAGGGCGTGCTGCCCTCGGCCGCCCGGCGCAGCAAAAGGGGCTTTTCGACTCGGGGATGGTGAAGTAGAATACGCGTCAGTTCCAACCCGGAATAGCCGGTTGCACCCAGCACCGCGATTTTGAGCTTCGCCGTCACGCTGCGAGCATTTCCTCCAACTGACTGGCGAGCTTTTTCGCCTGCTCTTTATCGGGGCACACGATCAGGATGGTGTCGTCTCCGGCGATAGTTCCGATATTCTCCGGCCAATCGTTCTCGTCAATCGCAGCCGCGACCGGTTGCGCGCTACCCACAATGGTCTTGATCACCAGCAGATTCTGGGCTGACCGTACGTCGAGCACAAACTCGCGGACCAGTCGCGATACCGGAGGCAGAGCCAGTCCGATTCCGCCATCCCCGTTCGGGATGGCATAGCCACTGGCCGTCTTAACCAGATTCAAGTCGTGAATGTCGCGGGAAAGCGTCGCCTGGCCTACTTTGAAGCCGCGCTTGCGCAGCGTCCGCTGCAAGTGGTCTTGGCTGTCTACGGGACCATGTTTCAGCGCTTCGAGAATCGCTCGTTGTCGCAGAGTTTTATTCATTATGAATATTTATTCATGTTAATGAATAAATATTTCCCTATCTTACGAACTGAGCCCGAAATGTCAAGACTTTTGGTTTCGGAAGGACTGCCGAAGCTCCCGCCGCATCCAAGGCGCTCGTTTCTCGAAGAAGAGAATCAGGCAGGAAAAAGCCGGAACCCCGAATCGGTTCCGGCTGTTGGTTGGCAGGTTCGCCCGGATAAAACTTATGTTGTGAGAGGTTCTGGTTGGCCGCTCGGGTCCTTGGCTACGCGCTTCTCCGCGGACGCAGTGTGAGATCGCGCACCTGGGTGAGAATGCTCGACATCTGCATTCCATTCAACTGCGAGACAAACGGCAGCAACTCTGCGACGAACTGGTCTTTCACCAGTTCGCTGATCTCTTCCTGACGGCTGCGTTCACCGCCGCTCAGCAGTTCAGGCACGGTGACCTCCAGTGCGCGCGCCAACCGCTCCAGGGAAGACAGCGTCGGCGTGGCCTTTTCGTTCTCGATTTTCGACACGTACGTACGCGGCACGGCCATGCGCCCGGCCAATTGCCGCTGGCTAAGCCCATTACGCAAGCGCAAGGAGCGGATGGAGGCCGCGAGATTCAGATGCCCCAAACTCGTGCCGGGCATCGGCATCATGATCGGTGCGGGCGTGGCCTGCACCGGTTCTGGTTCTTCCTCGTCCAGCGACGCATGACAGCGCCGACAATTGTTATTTTGGGTGCGGAATTGAACCAACAGGCAATGATCGCAACGGACGACTTCCCTTGAATCGACAGGGGCTAGTGTCGTAGCCATCGGGTTGTGGGAGTTGCCAGAGCAGGCTACTCCTTACTTCTTCCAGCTGGAACTCGTTTTCCTGGGGAAAGTTCCAAGCGCAGGCCCAATCTGCGGTACCGGGCCTGTGGAAGTCAAGGATAAAATAACAAATCTGAATGAATTTGCTACTCGAGACTGGAATGGTCCGGCAAAACCCCGCAACCAACAAGGAATCCAGATGATTAACCGCGAAGCCGCCTGGTGTTTACTAACTGAGTTCACTCAATCCGAAAGTCTGCGCAAGCATGCCTTGGCAGTCGAAGCTTGTATGCGCGCTTCCGCCAGGAAGTATGGAAACGGTGCTCCCGGCGCGTTTGGGTTGTCCGAAGAAGACCTTTGGGGAGTCGTCGGCCTGATCCATGATTTCGATTACGAGCGCTGGCCCAGCCTGGAAGACCATCCTTATCGCGGGAACGAGATCCTTAGGCAACGCGGATGGCCGGAGTTGATTACCCGCGCCATCATGTCGCATGCCGAATACACCGGCGTGATGCGTGAGTCGGCCATGGAGAAGGCCCTTTTTGCCAGCGACGAACTCGCCGGATTCATTACCGCGGTTGCTTTAGTCAAGCCAGGGAAGTCCTTGGCGGAGGTAGATGTGAAGTCGGTGCGGAAGAGGATGAAAGACAAAGCCTTCGCTCGCAAGGTGAATCGCGATGACATCGTCAATGGCGCGGCGGAACTGGGCATCGAGTTGGACGATCACATTGCACTCTGTATCGACGCCATGAAGGGGATCGCAACCGAGTTGGGACTGGACGGCAGCGCTGCCAAGGCCACAGCACAATGACCGGAGCTTCGTCGCGTCCGCACTCAGAAGATGGGGAAGGCGGTCCTATCGCAATGCTGCTGCTATCTTTCCACTGGCAATGAGATCTGCCGCTTTCGCAAAATCGCCATACATCACCCGGTCTTTTTCCATCGTGGGACACACGGCCCGTATGGCAACATGCGCGGCCTGTCCGCGCTTGGAAGTTTTCAGCGGAGCCAGAAAATCCAGTGCTTGCGCGACGGCCACCGCCTCGATCGCCAGCACATTCCGAGTGTTTTCTACGATTCGGCGCAGTTTGTTCGCAGCCGTCATTCCCATCGAGACATAGTCTTCTTTATTGCCGGAAGTCGTGATCGAATCGACCGACGCGGGGTGCGCCAGTACCTTGTTTTCGCTGACCAGCGCTGCGGCAGTCACCTGCGCCATCATGAATCCCGAATTCAGCCCCGCCCCGGGAGCCAGAAATGGAGGCAACCCCTCACTCAGCGCTGGATTGACTAGGCGCTCAAGACGACGCTCGCTGATTCCCGCCAACGCACTCAGCGCGATTCCAAGAAAATCCAGGGCAAACGCGATCGGTTCGCCGTGGAAGTTTCCCCCCGAGATGACGTCACCTTCCATCGTCTTCGGATCGCGCACGAAAACCAGCGGATTATCTACCGCCGAGTTGGCCTCGGTCTCAAACACCTGGCGGCAATGCGCCAGTGTGTCGCGAACGGCTCCATGCACCTGCGGGATACATCGCAGCGAATATGCATCCTGCACCCGCCCACATTCGCGATGCGACTCGCGAATCTGGCTGCCCTCGAGCATTCGCCGGAGGTTCGCTGCCGTTTTGATCTGCCCGTCATGCGGACGCGCCTTGTGAATGCGCTCGTCAAACGCCGCGTCAGTTCCTTTCAGCGCATCGCAGGATAACCCGCCAATCACGTCGGCGGAATCAACCAGCGTCTCGGCTGCCAACAAAGCCAGCGATCCAACTGCCAGCATGGCCTGGGTGCCGTTGATCAGCGAAATCGTCTCCTTCGCCTGCAGGTTCAGGGGCTTAATCTGCGCTTTCTTGAGGCACTCAGCACTAGGTGCGCGTCCCGCTTTTTCATCGAAACACTCGCCTTCGGCAATCAGCGCCAGCGCCAGGTGCGCCAGAGGAGCTAGATCTCCGCTGGCTCCCACACTTCCCTGAGATGGGACGACTGGAGTCACTCCGCGATTGAGCATCTCGCAGAGAGTGTCGATCACCAGAGGACGCACTCCCGAATAGCCCTTCGCCAGAGAATTCGCGCGTAAGAGCATCATTGCACGTGTCTCCGGAATCGAGAGCGGTTCGCCGACTCCCACAGAATGAGAGCGTACCAGGTTGACCTGCAGCTCGCGAATCTGGTCGCCTGCGATCCGTACGTCACTGAGCTTGCCGACGCCGGTCGTGATCGCGTATGCCACCTTGTTGCTGGCCACGATATCTTCCACGATGCCACGGGCCCGTTCGACCACTTCGCGTGCATCTGGCGCCAATAGTACTGGCCGCCGTTCAACCGCGACCTCTCGGACCGCGTCCAGCGCCAGGTCGTTTCCGTTGATATGCAGAGCGTTCATGCAACCTCGAACTACCAAAACCGTCGCCGATCTACGCCTTAATCTCTCGTTCCGTCTGCTTGGTTTCTTTTCCCATGGCTTTGCGAAACAATTCCAGATACTTTTCCGGCAGAGCCGACACCTTCATATTTGCATCGGTCACGATGTGTGTCGTTTCGCCTTCTGCCAGCAATTTGCCGTTGGTTGCCAACACAAGTTCGTATCCGAACTGGACCACCGATTCGCGCACATGCTTTAACGTCGTGCGCACGATGACTTCCTCGTCGTAATGCACCGGGGCACGATAGCGGCACTGCACTTCCGCCACGGCAATATAGCATCCGTCCTCCCGCTCAAGATCTCGGTAGGAAACGCCCAGTTGCCGCATGAATTCGACGCGGCCGATTTCGAACCAGATGAGATGATTCGAGTGGTAGACCACCCCCATCTGATCAGTTTCGGCATACCGCACACGCACTCGTGTTTCGTGCACAGTTAAATTCAAGTATTTTCCTCGTCTCGGCCCTTGCAATCGACGCCTTCTACTTGCCTGTCCAGACCGGTTTCCGCTTCTCCAAAAATGATGACACGCCTTCGCGGAAATCCGCCGTGGTACGGATCCGGGCATTATCTTTCACGGCCTCGGCAATCTGCTGATCCAGTTGTTTTGCGATGAACCCGTTGATCAGCTTCTTGGTTGCGCGAACCGATGACGGGCTGTTCTCCAGAACCTGCGATGCAAGTTCCCGCGCCCGACTCATGAGCTTATCCTCTGAAACCACCTCATTCACCAGTCCGTAGCGATGCGCTTCCGCCGCGTCAAATAATCGGCCAGTCAGCAATAAGTCCCGCGCGATCTTGTGTCCGACCTGCCACACCAGAATCGAGGAGACAATCGCAGGCACGAACCCGATGCGAACTTCGGTGTATCCAAACTTCGCCTCCGGAGCCGCCAGGGTAAAGTCGCACATCGTAGCCAAGCCTGTTCCGCCCGCAATGGCTGCCCCATTCACCGCCGCAATCGTCGCCTTAGGGAATTCATAAAGCCGCCGGAACATCTGCGCCATGCGCGACGAGTCGCGAACGTTCTCGTCATGCGTTTTGCCGAGCAGGGATTTCAGTTCTTCCAGATCCATACCCGCACAGAACGCCTTCCCCGATCCCGTTATGATCAGAACCTGCGCTGATGATTTCTCGATTTCGTCAAAAGCCGACATCAACTCATCGACGAGTTGAAAGCTGACCGCATTCCGCTTTTCCGGACGGTTCAGCGTGATTGTCGCGATCCCGCCTTCGAGTGCCAGTTGGATTGTCGTGTAATTCATTGCCGATTCAAATTCGTCCAGATAAACTAAGCCGGGTTCATGAAACTGGAATCGCTGAATTCCAGAGTACTCTTGCGCTAATCTGCAGCATGCGAACTGCTGAATTTTGCGCCGATGCCGGCGCTTGCCTTCAACAGTGCGTCTAGCGGCTTCAATTTCGGTAAATCCGCGCCTCGTTCCTGCAGCGCTTGCAGCACCTTCTCCGTCGGAATGTTTCCCACCAGGGCATCCTGGGCAAACGGACACCCGCCCAATCCGCCTACCACCGAATCAAACCGCCGGCATCCGGCGTCGTACGCAGCTTTTACCTTTTCGGCCGCCTGCTCGGGCCGGCTGTGCAGATGCACTCCGATTTCCAGGTATCCATACTTCGCTATCACCGCTCCCACCAGATCCCGTATCTGCTCCGGAGTTGCCATTCCTACCGTGTCTGCCAACGAGATCATGCGGAAGTCTTCCGTCTCCAGCAATCCGATAGCTTCCAGAACCTCATCGATGTTCCACAGATCGCCATATGGGTTGCCGAATGCCATCGAGATGTACACAACCATGTCAATCCCCGCGTCCGCGGCCTTGCTGTGGATCTTGTCCAGATTCTCCATAGCATCTTCGGGCGACTGGTTCTGGTTCCTGCGCAGAAACGTTTCAGAAATCGAATACGGAAACCCGAGCGTCCGGACAGATTGCGTATCGATGGCCCGCTGCGCTCCTTTTTCGTTCACAACAATGCCAATAATCTCTACATCATCCGGCGGATCTAGTTCCTTCAAAACATCTTCCGAATCGGCCATCTGCGGCACGGCATTAGGCGACACGAACGACACCGCATCGATGTGCTTGAATCCTGCGCTGATCAGAGCCTTCAGATAGTCAGCCTTCAATTCGGCCGGTATATGTCCCTTCAGCCCTTGCCAGGCATCCCGCGGACATTCGATCAGTTTGACCTCATTACTCAAAACGCCTGTCTCCGAGAAGTCACTATGTCTGCAAGACTCCCACCTTGAATTCGGCCACGTCAGGATTCAGCGCCGCTGCCTCGAGCGCCTGTGTAATTGCGTCGCGGGTCTCAATCGGGTCGATAATCTTGTCAATCCAAAGCCGTGCCGCACCGTACCGCGGATCGGTCTGCTCGTCGTAAGTGCGCTTCACCGACTCGTACAACTCCTTCTTCTCTTGCTCACTCAGTTTCTTGCCGCCGCGCTCCAGTTGTTTCACCTTGATTTCAACCAGTGTTCCCGCCGCCGAGTCTCCGCTCATGACCGCGTAACGCGCCGTAGGCCACGCGAACACGAAGCGCGGATCATATGCCTTCCCGCACATGGCATAGTGTCCGGCTCCAAACGATCCGCCGACAATTACGGTAATCTTCGGAACTACAGAATTTGATACGGCGTTCACCATCTTTGCCCCAGCTTTGATGATGCCGCTCCATTCGGCATCGCGGCCCACCATGAATCCATTCACGTCATGGAAGAACACCAGCGGAATCAGGTTCTGGTTGCAATCCATGATGAAGCGAGCAGCTTTTTCTGCAGATTCGGTGTAGATCACGCCGCCAAACTCCATGCGTTTGTGGCCTTCATGATCCACCTGTTGCGAATGCAATTTCTGGTTCGCCACAATACCCACGGCAAAGCCGCCGATCCGTCCATAACCGCATACCAGCGTCTTGCCGTACTCGGGTTTGTACTCTTCGAAGCGGCTGCCATCCAGCACTCGCGCCAGAATCTCCTTCATGTCATACGGACGCGCCGGCGACGAATCGTAGATCCCATAAATCTCCTCTGCCGCCAGCACGGGATCGACCGGCTTCTTTCGATCCCATGGCGAGAGCCGCCGATATCCCCACTTCTCCACGATGGCGCGAATGCGCTGCAGGCATGCCTCGTCATTCTTTTCCCGGAAATCTACCGTCCCGCTGATCGCCGAATGCATGGCCGCGCCGCCCAGGTCTTCCGCAGATGTTTTCTGCCCAATCGCGGCCTGCACCAGCGCCGGACCTGCCAGAAATAATCCGCTGCCGTCGGTCATCAGGACGTGGTCGCACATCACCGGCAAGTACCCCCCGCCTGCGACGCACATGCCCATGATGGCCGCGATCTGCGGAATTCCCAAGGCCGACATCACCGCGTTGTTCCGGAAGACCCGGCCGAAATCGTCAGTATCGGGAAACACATCTTCTTGCAGAGGCAGGAAGACACCTGCGGAATCCACCAGGTAAACCGTCGGAATCCGATTTTCGATCGCGATATTCTGCGCCCGAATCACCTTCTTTGAGGTCATCGGGAAAAAAGCACCCGCCTTGACCGTTGCGTCATTGGCAATGATCATCACCAGCCGCGTCTGAATTCGGGCCAGTCCGGTGATAACGCCGGCGGCCGGGGCTCCGCCCCATTCTTCATACATCTCATGCGCGGCATAAATTCCCAGCTCAAAAAATGTGTCTGGATCCGTGAGCCTCTCGATGCGCTCGCGAGCCGTCAGTCTTGACTTGGAATGCTGATTCTCAATCGCCTTCGGGCCGCCGCCTTCGCCGATCTTTTCTTCCTCATTTCGCACCTGCGACATCAGGTCAGCGAGGAAGCGCATGTTCGCTTCAAAACGCGGCGACGTGGCATCGACTTTGGAAGTCAACACACTTGCTTCGGTCGAGCCATTTACTACGGGAGTTTCGTTCCGATCAGCCATAGATCCCACAGGGCAAACTGTTTACGGTATACCAGGGGAGCAGAGTGGCGCAATCAGCCTCTCCCTCTAGCCGCGACAGGCCCGGATCCGTCGGATGGCCTCTTCGACCGGATGGTCCGATATCGCGTCCACCAGCCCAATGCGCAAAGCCTCGCCGGGCCTGACCTTCTCCGCCTCGATGAACATCTGTAAGGCGCGCGATTTCCCGACTAGCCGAGGCAGGCGCTGCGTGCCACCCCATCCCGTGATTAACCCCAGCGCCGCCCCGCGGTGTCCAAACACAGCATCCGGTGAAGCGATCCGGTGGCGGCACGCTAATGCCAAATCCAGCCCCCCGCCCATGCAGAAGCCGCGCACGGCTGCAATAACCGGACCCGGATAGCTTTCAACCAGTCCCATCAGCCGCTGTCCATCCTGGGCAAACCTAAGGGCCTCCGGACGGCCCAATGCGGCAATTTCGTTCAGGTCGGCGCCGGCTGAAAAAATAGGCATTCCCGTGATGATCAACGGTGAAACCGGTCTAGAGTTCGCCCGGAGATCAATTTGCTCGGCGAGCGCGATGACCTTCTGCCGGCTGAGGCGATTCAACCCATCCGTGGACGCCAGAGTCAGTATCAGAATCTCGTCGCGCATGGCCAGAGCGAATTCGCATCGGTTGGAAGGTTCGTTGGTCACGGATATCCGAAGCTATTGGTTTGTCCGGTCAACCCATTCAGCGAGCCGGCAGCCGTCCTCTTCCAGCAGGAAGGTTCCTACGCCGTAGCATTCCCCGAAAATACGCTGCGACTCCGGATCGCGTGCTGCTCGCGAGATCCACTGCCTTCCAACTTCAAATTGTGCCGCTGTAAACCACTGTTGCGGAAGCACCTCCACCAACCCAGCCTGTAGATAGAAGACGAACAAAGCAAACGCCGGATCGTCCAGTCTCATGGCCTTGTAGCTCGCAGGCGCAATCAATTCATCCACGGTTCGCAACTCGATGGGTACCTCGATTTTGTGTGTGCCCGGCTCAAGCGACAGCGGAATTTCGAAATCCGCGATCGGAGCCGTTGCCGCATAGATGCGGTCCGAAGACTGCTTGAACCACCCCGCAAGTTCCGCTACCTCGAAAGTTTTCAGTTGCTCGGGATCGAAGCAGGTGATCCGCAGATTTCTTCCCTCCGGACACCATACGCCAATGTAGTTTGGCTCGATAGGGAAGGCCCGGCAATACGTGTTCAAAGCCAGCCTTGGCTTGTCCGGTTCCTGCTCCAGGGAAAGCGTAACCAGGTAACCTATCGGCCCTTCCGTTCCATGGTGCGTCCATACAAAACGCTGCCCCGAGCGCGAATGAAATGGCAAAAAGGTCTTCCAATACCAAGGAACTGGACCGACTGTCCGCTCGAGTTGCTGTCGAAGGCTGCTGAAGTCTGAATCCGGCATGGGAAGGCCGACGGTCTGCGTGTGCAATCAGAAACTTGTGGAATTCAGGCTAATGGGTTGCGAGCCCGGGTTGTTTGACGTTTTCGCGGATAAATTTCACAATGTCGTCCATCGCTGTGCCCGGTTGAAAAATGGCCGCCACGCCAGCCTTCTTGAGTCCCGCAATGTCCTGGTCCGGAATGATCCCGCCTACCAGAACGATAACGTCTTCCATCTTGTTTTGACTCAGAAGGTCCATCACGCGGGGAACGATCGCATTGTGTGCGCCGGAAAGAATTGACAGCCCGATCACCTGTACGTCTTCCTGCAACGCTGCGTTCACGATCATCTCGGGCGTCTGACGCAGTCCCGTGTAAATGACCTCCATGCCCGCATCACGCAAGGCGCGCGCAATTACCTTCGCTCCGCGATCGTGCCCATCGAGCCCGGGTTTTGCCACCAATACGCGAATCTTCGGATCCGACATGGCTTTCATTTAATCACACCCTGCCTCAACCAGCACAGGAAGTCCTTGGCGTCATTATTTGCGCACCGCCGGTTCCATGAGCTTTGTGTCCAGGCTTCGCCATAAGTACCAGCAAGCGATGCTGCGGTACGGTTCCCAGGCTTTTGCAATTTTTTCCATTTGTGCCGGATTGGGTAGCTTGATCTTCCTCTTACGTTTGCTTTTGGAGGGACTGCCTCGCCGCCGGTCGAGATAGTGCTTGTGCATCGCCATGCGCACGCCGAAATCCCCGGTAGGCAGCACATTGGGGCGGCGCAGCGTGAACATCAGAAACATGTGTGCCGTCCATACTCCGATCCCTTTGACCTGTGTCAGATGTTCGATCACGTCGTGATCGGCGAGTTCCGGCAGCTTCCGGAAATCTAGCAACCCCTCGGACGTCTTTGCCGCCAGGTCTTTCAAGTATGTCGATTTCTGCTTCGATAAACCCACTGCCCGCAATTGTTCATCTGTGAGACACAGAATTCCCTGCGGTTTCAACGGATCTCCCGCCAGCGCGGCAAAGCGCTTGAAAATCGTAGCCGCCGCCGTTCCGTTTAATTGCTGATACACGATCGCCTCCGCCAGGCTGTGAAACTCCGGCGGACTGAATTCCATGCGGCAAGGTCCCACCTCTTCAATGATCGCCCGCAAGACGGGATCGGCTTTCTTTAGATGATTGACGGCTTTTCTCATGCGCTACCTTTTTCCAGATTAAGCCTTGCCTTCGAAAGCTCGCCTATGACAGTCCGGCTCACTGCAGCAGTGTCGCAGAGTTTTTAGGTGAGCAGATCCCCACGTTGGTCTTTATCGCACGTCGGGCATCGCCCCCGACGCAAACGTCCATTCTGAAGAGGGGGAGCGGGAATGGCAAGAGGATCAATTGTGCAGTGATCAGATTTTCAGGCGTTGTTCGTTCTTTACTTGGGCTCGGAGTACATCGCTGATTAACGAGCAGGCTTGCTTCACTTCTTTGATCGCAAGGAAACAATGAACCTGTTTGCCCTCACGTCGAGTGCCCACAACTCCGGC